>JAWQFQ010000019.1:0-74239 GCA_035967975.1 Scytonema sp. PMC 1070.18 | reverse complement strand
TCATCTCACACTGCCCTTTCGGGTCAGATGTGAGGCTTCTTTTAGATTAAGCTAACCGCTAAAAATCTGTTGTGATTACAGATTTAAAGGACGGGCGGGGACGTCCGTACCACAAGATGGATAATTTATTTCTTGGAAGTCTCTTATCCAAGTAGTATTGCATCTGCTATAGGTTCTTAGCTAAAGTACTCAAAGTATAACTTAAAGGGTAGGCAAAATGCCCACCCTACAGACTATGAATCCTGCAAAACAGTCTTAGAAACAATCCTTGTTTTCTTGCGATCGCTCTCCGATAATTCCTCACCAGCTTGCAAGCGGGTAGCAGAAGTTTGTAAGACTGTAGCTGCGCTGGTGTCTCCCATTTGCAAAGCAGTTTTAGCAGCTGTTTGCAACATTGTAGCAGCACCAGCGCGATCGCCCTGCTGTAATTTTGCCTCTGCCAATTGCGTTTGCCGATACTTAGCCAATGCTAAAATATGTTGTTGAACTTCAGGAGCAGGAGCAGCTTGGAAAGACCGGACAACATTTACCTCAATAGGAATATTCTCTGAAAGTAACCCTGTCATATTTTGAGCAGGGTCATCGTAACGTACTTGTAACTTACCAATAGTCTGTCTACCTTCTGAAAATTGTCCCAAGTAAATGTTTGCCAAAACAACTCGTTCTGCATCCTTCATTAAATCACCCAAGCGAACAGCAAATCGTCCATCAGCTTCCTGTTGAACTGGCAATTCAATTGTATCTGGAGCAACTTGAGCAATGGGTTTCAATTCTGCTAGCCGAACGTTAGACGTGAAAGAAAACAGCAAATAAGCATTCGTCAACCCTACAGTTTGAATGCGATTGAAGAGGCGACTGAATTCATCCACTACCTGGTCTGGTTGCTGAATGTAAGATAGTGAACCGCCACCACCATCAGCAATTTTTTCTAACACATCTTGGTTCCAATTGTCACCAAATCCTAAAGCATTCAGAGTCAAATTATAACTAGCAGCTAATTGGGCAAATTTCAAACAACGGTTATTGTCTCCGTGTTCATTTTCACCATCAGTTAACAAGAAAGCTTGGGAAACAGTTTCTTTTTTTCCCTTCGCTAGCTCCTCTATCCCTAAACGCAACCCTTCATCAATAGCGGTACCACCATCAGCCGCAAGACGGTTTATTTGCTGCTTAATGCGATCGGGGTTTTCAATTGCTTGATTAGGTACTAATACTTTGGCGCGGTGGTCAAAAACCACAACGCTGAGGCGATCGCCCGGACTGAGTCGGTCAACAAGACGGGTTGCAGCTTTTTTGACAGTTTCTAGAGGTCGCCCACTCATCGAACCACTATGGTCGAGAATAAGGCAAAGATTTAGTGGAATATCACGGTCCATCATTTCCGTTTGCGCGGAAATGGAAATCGCCAACTGACGTTGACTGTTAGATTGATTGGCATCTATATTGCCATCATTGAGAACGGGCTGTAAGCTAACCTTCATAACCCCCCACGCATCATAAACGGGATATACATATCTTCTATAGATAGCTTCAAAGCGTAGATTCTGCTCTTCGGAAAAGCTAACTTTAATAATTCAAGGGGTATAGGGGGGTGGGGGTGTAGGCGTGTAGGGCAAGAATTACACCCTTACACCAATTTTCTCAAATCCGGCAACACATTCAAACCCACCAAACCTAAACCCAATAGGGCTTTCTTAATTACGAATTACCCGCTTACGAATTACGAATTGGGATTACACCCCTACACCCCTACACCCCTACACCCCAATTTATCTAGGAATCCACACCCCCAAGGGGGCGAGCATCGCGCTAGGATGTACTACAGTTAACGGAATTAATTTAGCAACAGTTGCTATGGAAACTTCCCCCATCAAGGCTGTTCAAGCCCCTTATTATGGCGATAGCTTCTACCGCACACCGCCGCCAGATTTGCCTTCTTTGATGTTGAAGGAACGAATCATATACTTAGGACTGCCCTTGGTTTCTCCGGATGAGTATAAACAGCAACTGGGAGTTGACGTAACAGAGTTGATGATTGCTCAACTTCTTTACTTGCAATATGAAGATCCGGAAAAGCCAATTTTCATCTACATCAACTCCACAGGCACATCTTGGTACACTGGGGACGCCATAGGCGCTGAAACAGAAGCTTTTGCTATATGCGACACAATTAATTACATTAAGCCTCCTGTCCATACTATCTGTATCGGTCAAGCTATGGGTACGGCAGCGATGATTCTATCTTCAGGAACCAAAGGCTATCGTGCCAGCCTGCCCAATGCGTCTATTGTTCTCCACCAAGCAAAACGCCGTACGGGTTACGGTCAAGCAACAGACATTCAAATTCAAGCAAAAGAGGTGTTGACAAACAAGCAGATGATCCTGAGTATTTTTTCGCGAAATACCGGACAAGTCCCGGAAAAAATCGCCAAAGATATGGATCGAATGTACTATATGTCGCCTCAAGAAGCCAAAGAATATGGCTTGATTGACCGAGTTCTGGAAAGTACCAAAGAACTTCCTCAAGTCGTGGCTGCTACCCTTCCTGCCTAGATGTAAATTTTTCGTCGTTAAAAGTAAAAGAAAATTATGCCGATTGGTATTCCAAGAGTTCCATATAAATTTCCTGGGGAGCCTTACACCCAGTGGATTAATATTTACGAGCGCCTTGCTCTAGAACGAATCATCTTCATGAGCGGAGAAGTCACAGATGGTATGGCTAACGCCATCATTGCTAGACTGCTATACATGGATTCCGACGACCCAACCAAGGATATCAGTATTTACATCAACTCTCCTGGTGGTTCTGTGACAGCAGGTCTTGCCATTTACGACACTATGCAGCATATTAAAGCAAACATAGTCACAATTTGCGTTGGTATGGCAGCCTCTATGGGATCTTTCCTGCTAGCAGCTGGTACCAAAGGCAAACGTTTGGCATTGCCTAACTCCCGAATTCTCATCCACCAACCCCTTGGTGGTGCTCAAGGTCAAGCCACTGATATTGAGATTGAAGCAAGGCAAATTCTGAGAATGCGCCAGCAACTGAATGAAATGTTGGCATCTCGCACTGGTCAACCTTTGGAAAAAATTCAAAAAGATACAGACCGCGACTACTGGATGTCCGCTTATGAGGCGAAAGAGTACGGTTTGATTGACCGGGTAATTGACGAACGTTAGTGGAAAGCACTCAGCTATCAGCTAATTGCTAATTGCTAATTGCTGATAGCTTTTGTTAAAAATGAACTTAAAACTTAAAATTAGGTCATTATTATCATAAAAACTTCCAACTTTAAGCTTTATGCTTAAAGCTGATATTCGCGATAGCCGATAGCTCGTGATGGATCTTGGAGATTGCTACCGTTTACTAGGTTTAAGGTCGGGAGCCTCGTTTTCCGACATCAAAACGTCTTACCGCCGTCTAGCACAGCAGTATCATCCTGATATCAATCCGGATGACATCAAAGCAAAGGAAAAGTTTATTGCTGTAACTGAGGCGTATAAAGTGTTACTGCAGGTGGTACCATCAGACGAGATAAGACAGCCAATCAGTCAGTCTCCGTCAGCAGTTGAATCCCGTGAAACAGCAACGCGACCAAAACCAAAACCAGCGCCAAAGCCGCCTAATGTTCAAGAAATAGAAAAGCGTCTGAAGTGGAAAACCTACGAGCAATTACAACGGTTTTTGAAAGAAAGACGCTTTCCACAAGCGATCGCTCTAGCGGAAGCATTGGTACAGCGTTTACCAGAAGATGCTGAAGTGCGTCAGTGGTTGGCTATTGCATATCAGATTTGGGGACGATCCCTAATTGGAGAAAACCAACTCCTGAAAGCTAGAATTTATTTGAAGAAAGCCCTAAAGACAGATCCCCACAACAAGACTTTATGGCATGAGGTGCAGCGAGATTTGCAACGGTTAGAGCATATCTTTTAAGATTTCATGAAATTTTGATGAACTTTTATTTTCTTGGCTAAATTTACGTAAATTTAACCAAGAAATTTTTTCCGTATTATTACTGTAGCTTTAGTATTTTTTGATAGCTAGAGTCATCGTCCTACCAATTTTCCGTTACAAGTAGGAGTTTCTACACTAGAGCAATGATACAGAAATCCTAAAAACCCGGTTTCTTCGACTTTGCTCAACGGAAAATCAGTCTCTTCAACGAGAGAAACCGGGTTTTTTAGCCCCACGAGTGAATACTGTACCGATGCTCTAGTAGACTATAATTACCAAAAAATCGTCTCAACCAATTTTTCAGCTAATGCCCATCTTACCGCTTGATAATCCCGCAAATTCATTGCAGATTCTTCAATCCATACTGAAATTACCTCCATCCCTAGAGAATTGCCATGTCCCCAGCGAGAACTGGGATTGTTCAGTTAGATAAAACCAAGGTTCGCTCAAAATATCATCTAAATTCTCTCTTGGAATGAGACCTGTGAAAACTACGTTCACCGAAAGACGGCTTTATAAGCTCGTTCAATTTCTGCATACAAATCCTTTTGTTCATGAGGTCGTTGATGAATTTTACCCATTTCAATATCTTGATGAAATTGTCGCCATTTAGATAAGCGATCGCGCAACAAATCTTCTGTAATTTCCAACTTGCGATTGAGGTCTTCACTGGTTAAACTTGTTGAAATTCTCTGTTCTGTATACCAATGTGCATTAGGTATTATCTACCATCCACTGCTCTCATTCATTAGTGATCACGTCTTCAATTTTGACCAAAGAAATGAATCCATATATTATACTCTTTGTCAATGCGTAAGTTCTAAGACCAATTAAATTTTTGCTACCATCCATTCAAGGAGATCGTATTTTAGTACGGCTTGAACCAGGAATATATCACCTCGACCTAGACCCAGTGGGGTTTCCTCCTGACTGGCAAACAACGACCGATGCCTATACTGTGGATGTGGTTGCTTACTACTATCATGATACCTTTAGTTCGGTCTCAATACTACGTAGGTTAAGAGCCAAGAAATAAATTTCACCACTTAGAGCTAAAGTCAGATAAATCTAACTGAATATGGTTTTTAACCCGTTAAAACGGGTTTAAGCTTTTAGCCCAAATTTTAATTTAGGGCAAAACCTCCAAGTATTGAGTTCGGTCTTACACTCGTTCTGAAGTTGTCACTGATGCCCAAGGTCATGCTATTGCTGGAGTGAGAGTAGAAGCCATACAAAAAATGACGAATCACCGCCGATTTTCTGTTACGAACAGTGCAGGAGTTTCTTATTTAGAAGGATTGCTACAGGGTGATTGTCGAGGCTCCACTAAACCCGGTTTCGCAGGAGTTATCGGGTTTTTAATTTTGGCTTATCCGAGCAGTATTGGAATAGGTTATACTTTTTCTGCAATAATTCCGTAAAAATATCTTTTCCCATACATCCTGACACCCCCACACCCTTACCCCCTATTTTCAATCCAGAAAATTTATGCCTAGTAATTTAATTATTCTCATCGCTGCCTTAATTGTCGCTTTCTTAATCTTCAAAGCTTTACTAAATGTATTAAAGACATTTTTAAGTACTGCGATCGCCATTGGTGTTATTGTTGTTATCCTCATGTTTTTCGGTTTCAGACCTGAAGACCTAATGCGCGAAGTCACCAACTTACCCCAAACCCTCGAACGTTTATTCTCAGGCGGAAAATAGCCATTTCCTAACTGAGCAGAATTGCATTATGGTTCGTAGTAGCGCAAAAAGCGCATCCATCCCAACCACAAATTACTGAGGATGATTATCCAAAATTTTCTTCCCCCACACCCCACACCCCACACCCAAGACCCTTAAAATCAAAATAGGTGTATTTTTACATAACCCCAAAAACCCATGTACCTAACTTGGTTAGACAGCAATTCATGGCTGCTTGAAATTGGAGAAAAACGGATACTCGTTGACCCTTGGCTGGTTGGTTCGTTAAGCTTCAGCAACTTAGATTGGTTATTCAAAGGCTCCAAACTCCAAAAACGCCAAATACCAGAGAACATTGACTTGATATTGCTGTCTCAGGGTTTGGAAGACCACGCACATCCACCAACCCTCATGCAACTTGACCGCAGCATCCCAGTTGTAGCTTCTCCCAATGCTGCTAAAGTTGTCAAGCAGTTAAACTACAATCAAGTGACACCGCTAAATCATGGTGAAACTTTTACCCTCAATCAAAGCGTGAAAATCACAGCAACCCCTGGTTCACCCATCGGTCCTACTTTAGTAGAAAACGGTTATCTCTTGAAACACTTAGAAACGGGATTCACCCTTTACTACGAACCACACGGTTATCATTCCCCATCCCTAAAGGAAGCGGCTCCAGTAGATGTTGTGATTACACCGATAGTTGACTTGGCTTTACCTCTGGTTGGCTCAATTATCCAAGGTAGGAAGAAAGCCTTAGAAGTGGCGCAGTGGTTACAACCTCAAGTAATGTTACCTACCGCCGCAGGAGGAGATGTGATTTATGAAGGATTGTTGGCTTCTGTGCTCAGAGCTGTAGGAAGCGTTGAGGAGTTTCGTTCGTTATTAGAAAAAAATAATTTATCAATACGGGTGCTTGAACCCAAACCGGGCGATCGCTTCGAGTTGCATTTAGAAGACCATACTGTTAGGTATGGAAGTGACAAAGCAACTCCTTACTCTTAACTCCTAACTTTTTCAAGATAATGTCTAAACACTTACCACATATTATCCCTGCTCCTCAACCAGAAGTTGAGGAAACCTTTGCCTCTTACCAAACTACCCACCAGTTTTATCATGAAGTTCAGGTACGAGCAGAGTTTAAAGAATACTGTGAATGGTATCATACCACAGCAGAACAAAATCGTCAAGAATTAGCAAGAATGCGCGGCGAACTGAATATAATGCGATGGTTTTGTCACCGCAGGTAAGAAAGTGTATTAATGGTTATTAAAAAGTCTACACTCACCTTTTGACAGGGAGTGTAGGTAATTTATATAACCTCTAACTCCTTTTCACGTAAGTGAGCCTTAAACTTTTTACTAAACTGTACGTATATTGGCAAGTTAGCGCTGACAGGTCTACCTTGCCATTCGTTAATAATACCTACCACATCTCCTTCTGAGCCTTTGAGATCAAAAGCCTTACCGCGATTCTCAGGATGATGGTATACTATTACGGATTCTTTAACACGGACGCGATCGCCAATTTTCATATCTTCTTTTACACCTAGTTTCTGCTTTTCCACAGTTGTTTCCACAGTCATCCCCGTCTGAATAGATAATAAATGCATCTAGTCTATACAGATACACTGTTTAACGCCTCTGTTGCTGCTAGACAAACAAAGCCTGCTCGTGCAGGCTTATATTGATGGTTAGCCTCATCTTTACCCTTCTATCTATAGGAAATAGAAAAGCCAAAGGGTATGTAGCGACATTGTGGTCGCTTACCTTAGCAAGAGGTTTCATCCTTTTTATCTTCGCTCTAGTGTGTCACGCAGGTCAACTCTTTCAGTTGTGCATTTAAAGCTTTCTTCATAGGGAGATGCGAGGAATCACGCTTGCAGATAAAAGGTGAACTCCTGCATGACTGAGTTATATCAAGTTACTCAGTTAGCTATGGAAATTCTACCTCTTGTTTTGATTGCTCTATTGATTAGCGCGGTAGTTATGTTGGCTTATGAAATCTACCAACAGAAACAACCAAAAGTCACCAAAATTGCGACAACTAGTACTAATGTAGTACAACCAAAGCCTGTAACAGTACCCAGTCAACTTATAGCAATCACCCAACAACCTTCTGTTGCGGTACCGCCAAAAACGACATTACCACCACAAATTCCTGTTGGAATACCAACACCTCCTCTAACAGTCCCTTCAGTTGCTGCTAATCCACCACTAACCCCGTGGACTACAACTGTATCACACAACAAACAAACCAGAGCGTTGTTTGGTCAGTTAGTTAGATTGCTTCAGGGCGATAGCAGTGCGGCTAATCGATTACTGACTCACCAAAGAACCAAACATCCTGAAAAGTCGGAGGAATGGATTTTGGAAAAGGTGATCGACGACCTCAAGCGCGATCAGCATTAATTAAGAACTTTCTTTAAACATATTTATGGTTTCTATGGCTAGCGATCGCAAATGGCAGAGGGGTTTGCTCGCACTATGGGATGTTTTTATGCTATCCCTTGCAGTATTAGTACAGGCGGGGACGCCCGTACCACAAGATGGATAATTTATTTCTTGGAAATCCCCTACACCCAGTCATTATCAGGGCGAACAACCGTTCGCCCCTACATCCCACACCCTGTATTTAATTCAAAGGCGGACAAAATTGTTGTACGCGTTGGGGAAGTTGGCGACAGGTCTGTTGGAAGGATTGAGGATTCAGTCGCCACCAGGTAAATAATCCCAGAGTTGTACCGCCCACCAGTAAAGCTAATAACCCTCCAATCCAAATCCAAAAGGGGAGGCGACGACGACGTTTGGTAGAGGGTGGGGATGTTGCTGGTGTTGGTGGTTCTGAGGAAACCTCTAACTCCAAAAGTGCTTGAGAACTGGCTGCTAACTCGTATTCTTCTTCTGGTTCTGTTTCGTCTGTGACTATCTCTACTGGTGGGAGCGATCGCGTCATGGGAATTATATATTCTGGAGAAACGCGACAGTGGGTAAGAACAACCGATGTATTATCGTGGGCGTTTTTCTGTTTTGCAAGATCGATCCACTGCTCCACAGCTTCTTCTAAAGACAGTTCTCCTCCCAGTACTGGCAAAGCAAATTCTCGCCAAGAATGTTCGACACAATTATTATCACTTAATCCATCGGAACACAATAGTAATATGCCATCTTCTTCTAGTATAAATCTTTGAATTAATGGACGTAGAAATTCGCCATCTTTTGTCCCCACAGCTTGAGTGAGAGCAGTTGCATCTGGGCGGTGATATGCTTGTCTATACAGGCTACGGGTGTGACGTACTTCCCGCCCTAGCACATCATCATCTACTGTCAGTTGTTGACAGTAGTTGCGGGTTATCCAATATGCACGGCTATCACCAACACTAACTAGATAAAGTTCGTGAGCATTTTTGGACTCCCATCCAGAAGTGGTATGAATCCGTTGAGGTAACTGCACCGCCATCACAACAGTTGTCCCCATACGTTGCGTACCTTCACGGTTTTGCTCGTTATTGCAGCTGCAAATCACGTTATTTACAATTCGTAAAATTGCTTCTAGTTGCTTGTGTAACAAATCTGGAGGTACAATGTTACTTTGTTCAGCAACCTCTGCTAGTAAGGCACGAATTTGCAACTTCAAAGACTGTACTGCCAATTGACTGGCGACCTCTCCTCCCTCATGTCCGCCAATGCCATCGCAAATTATAGATATATGAGGTAACAAGGGGTCATCTGGGTCAGAAGAATCAGTTGGGTAGCAAGCATCTTCATTGTGTAGCAGTTCCGTAGAGCCTATATCTGTTTTTCCCGCGACTTGTAGGGTTAATGGCAACTCTCCAGCTGATGATAGTAGTAGAGCATTGAGTTGAGTGTTAATAGCCTCTAAATTGACTTCCCCATGAAGCATTTGTTGGACTATTCTGTCTAAATCTTTTGCCACTGGTGTTTTTGCTGTGGCTACCCACGGTTGCCAACACTCGCCTAATTGTTGAAAAGAGACGCCATAGCGCATCTCTACAAGTTCCAATAGGCGCACGCACCACCCTTGCACTCGCAAATTATCCGGAACCAGCAAACTACCTGCTACTCCCAATTCTGATAGGGGTGTCCACAGTTGGAGAATTTGCCACAACCAGTAAACTTGTCTTACCCCATTTGCTTGCTCCCAAGCTTCTACTATGTTAGGATAAACAGACTCAGAGTCTTCTATAGGAACATTTTCCAACAAAAGGATATCGCCTCCCTCTTGTAGGGGTGATCGCACAAAACCATATACCTGAGGAAGATGCAGTTGATATTGATATAAACGCAAGTAAGGGATGACTTCTTGTGGCAATTCTTCGGGAATATCCGGCAAAAGCCCCGGTAAAGTATCCAACCAAATTTGGGGTGCAATGACCTCGTACCTATCAGCCAGATTTTGTTCCAATTGAATTTTTGCTGCTGATGAACCAGTCGCCCAAAGATAGCGGTATGTAATGGGAGTCTGACAAGATGCACAAACACGATCTCCTATAGGATTAATAGGGTTCGTGCAATCTGGGTTTGTACAATAGATTATTCGTTGAGTAGAAATCATGCAAGTGTGAATTCTTCGGTATTTATAGTGAGTGAATTTAGATTAAAGTTAGCTGTCAAATACTGAAAAGTAGAATAGATTGGTATTGTAGGCTTGTGGTTAAACATTAGTTACTAAAAGTAATCAAAATTTACCTCAAGAAGCAATCAGCTATCAGCACTCAGCAATTAGCAATCAGCTTATAGCTATAAGCTGATTGCTGACGGCTGATAGCTAATAATGATTTGTCTAGGATGGCACTATGCCAAGCACTACTTTAATTTGGTTGTTAGCAGGAGCGGGTTTGTGTTTAACAGAACTGTTCCTTCCTACAGCTTTTGTTGCCTTCATGATGGGAATTAGCGCCTTTGTGGTGGCGCTGCTGTCTCAAATCGGGATGGGGAATTTATGGCTGCAAGTTGTGGTTTGGCTATTACTGACCACATTTTCCGTTCTAATTTCCCGTCGATTTGTGACATCACCACGAAGTAGGTCGAAAATTCAGCAAGCAATCATAGCTGAAACCTTAACAGAGATTCCATCTGGTAAACCAGGACGGGTACTGTATGAGGGAAATTCTTGGCGGGCGAGATGTGACGATGAAAAACTCAGCATACCAGCTAATCAAAGAGTATATGTGACAAGGCGCGAAGGCACAACCCTATTTGTGATGCCAGAAAATTTGTTGCACTCTTGAGAAAATAGGGGTGTGGGGTATGGGGTGTAGGGTGTAGGGTTGTACGCTCTGACGTGTAGGGGGAAAGAGTGTTTATTGTATAACGGGTTATAAGTGCTATCCGTGGCAGATTTTTAAAGTACTGAAAAATTAGGAAATTTACAATGGAACAGTTTTTTTTACTGGTATTTTTAGCACTAGGCGGTTCCGCATTAGCAGGTTCTGTAAAAGTCGTTAATCAGGGTAATGAAGCCTTAGTTGAACGTTTGGGTAGTTATAACAAAAAATTAGAACCGGGACTTAACTTTGTCATTCCCGTTCTTGATCGGGTTGTCTTCCGCGAAACTATCCGAGAAAAAGTGATAGATATTCCCCCACAACAGTGCATTACCCGTGACAACGTCTCAATTACTGTTGATGCTGTTGTCTACTGGCGCATTGTTGATATGGAGAAAGCCTATTACAAAGTGGAAAATCTCCGGATGGCGATGGAGAATTTGGTGCTAACTCAAATTCGAGCAGAAATGGGTCAATTGGAACTAGATGAAACCTTTACCGCCCGCGCTAAAGTTAATGAGACATTGTTGCATGAATTGGATGTTGCTACCGACCCTTGGGGTGTAAAAGTGACACGGGTAGAACTGCGCGATATAATCCCCTCACAAGCAGTCCGAGAGTCAATGGAATTACAAATGTCGGCGGAAAGACGCAAAAGAGCAGCGATTTTAACTTCTGAAGGCGAGCGGGATTCAGCGGTTAATAGTGCAAGAGGTAGAGCTGACGCCCAAGTTCTGGATGCAGAAGCTCGTCAAAAAGCGGTGATTTTGCAGGCGGAAGCAGAACAAAAAGCGATTATTCTCAAAGCTCAAGCCGAACGCCAACAGCAAGTTCTCAAGGCTCAAGCTGTGTCTGAGTCTGCAGAAATTCTTGCCCAAAGAATGAAAGAAAACCCCTCTACTCGTCAAGCCTTGGAAGTTCTACTTGCTTTAGGCTACCTGGATATGGGCGCAGCAATTGGTAAGAGCGATAGCAGTAAGGTCATGTTTATGGACCCGCGCACTATTCCCGCCACTTTAGAAGGTATACGCTCAATAGTCGCCAACGGTCAAGCTGACTCTAATTCCCTGCTTAATATAGATATACCTCCAGTGAATCGGAGTCATGGGAGCTAAATGGGTAATGGGGAATGGGGAATGGTAAAAGAAATAATTTTTCCCCCACACCCCACAACCTTCTACTCCGCGCTTTGCTCTATTTGACAGTGGTTGCACAAACCAAAAAATTCTAAGGTATGATAAAAGATTTTGAACTTGTGCGCGGCTTGCAATTGGTCTTCTAGGTTATGGACGGGACATTGATTAATTGGGATAGATGCACCGCATTGCAAGCAGGTCAGGTGGTGCTTATCTTGCTGTGCCAAGCTGTAGAGGGCTTCACCGTTGGCTAATGTCCGCACTTGTACCATGCCTTCTAGTTTTAAGGCATCTAGCGAACGATAAACGGTTGCTAAACCCATACTTTGGTTGCGATTACGTAATTCTACGTAGATATCCTGGGCGGATATACCTTGTTTGATAGTTTTGAGCAGATTTAAAATCCGCTCTTGACTGCGGGTGCGAACGGCTCTCATAGACTCTAAAAATAGAAACGCCTGTATTTTTTCAAACTGTTACTTGGCTATGTTTTAGCTTAACTATCGGTAATTGAAATCTTGTAGTCCCCCAGTTGCAATAAAAAGATATAGTATAGCTAGCAATCACAGCATTCAGCAAAAGCCAGTGCAAAGGAAGTATCAAGCCAAAATTTACGTGACACTCCGTCCTTCAGTCCTAGACCCTGCTGGTGTAGCAGTAAAATCAGGACTGAGACAGCTAGGATACCACAATGTCGAGCAAGTGCGAATCGGCAAATACATTGAGATGACTCTCATTTCACCTGATGAAAATACAGCCCGAGAAAATATGAATCACATCTGTGACCAAATGCTCGCCAATCCCGTAATTGAAAATTATCGCTTTGATTTGGTTGAAGTCGAAACACAAACAGGCATTTATTAAGGTTAGTGGTTAGTGGTTAGTGGTTAGTAGTACCTTTGACAACTATCAACTATCAACTATCAACTATCAACTATCAACTATCAACTGACTACGAAAATGAAATTTGGAGTTGTCGTTTTTCCGGGTTCTAATTGCGATCGCGATGTTGCTTATGTCACAAAAGATGTGCTCAAGCAACCAACTCGCATGGTTTGGCATCAGGATACTGATATCTCCGATTTGGATGTCATAATTATCCCTGGTGGCTTTAGCTACGGAGACTATTTGCGCTGTGGTGCGATCGCCCGGTTTTCCCCTGTCATGCAGCAGGTCGTGGAACACGCGCAGAAGGGAAAAACAGTTCTAGGTATTTGTAATGGATTTCAAGTATTAACTGAGGCAGGGCTTCTACCGGGAGCCTTGGCAAAAAATCGGGAGTTGCATTTCGTCTGCGATCGCGTCCCCATGAAAGTTGAGCGTACAGATTTGAGTTGGACGCAAAACTACAAAACAGGTGAAATCATTACACTGCCTATTGCTCACGGAGAAGGACGCTTCTATGCTGATGCAAAGACTTTAGCAAGAATAGAAGACAACGGTCAAGTCTTGTTCCGCTATCAGGGACAGAATCCTAACGGTTCGCTAAATAACATCGCTGGAATTTGCAATCGTCAAGGTAACGTGTTAGGAATGATGCCACACCCAGAAAGGGCTTCTGACCCAACACTGGGTGGTGAAGATGGGTTGAAGTTATTCCAAGGTTTGTTAGAAAAAGCAGCCGCAATGGCTTAGGGACTTCTAAATAAAAAACTAAATCTCTTGTGGTACGTCTGTCTCAGACGTCAGCATAAATGAAGTAACTTCAGGACGTCCCAATACTGCTTTAGAAATCCCAGAAACCCGGTATCTCCAAGATACCGGGTTTCTAATTTTCGCGGTTTGTTACAAATAGTACATTAACCCTGATTATCAGAATTATCTGCAATCGGATAAGCTCCTGGTTTTATACTCAGGTTGAGAGTTTGTCCATTTCGACGAACTTCTATTAGTAAATTACTACCAACAGAAGAACTTTCTACTGCTTGTTGTAAGTTATCAGCTTTAGAAATAGGTTGATTATTTACCTTGACAATCACGTCACCAGCACGAATTCCTTCTTTAGCGGCTGGTGAATCGGGTATAACTTTGACGACTAAAACACCCTGAGATTCGAGAACACTAATCGGGGCGTTAGGGTTATCATTTATTTGCTGCTTTAGTTCTGGTGTTAGTGTCACCATTTGAACGCCTAAATAAGCGTGTTCAACTTTCCCTTTAGCAATCAATTGATTGGCGATATTTTTAGCTGTGTTAATGGGAATAGAAAAGCCCAAACCTTGAGCGTTTTGAATAATAGCAGTGTTAATACCGATGACCTGACCTTGGGAATTCAGCAGTGGTCCTCCAGAATTACCGGGATTAATCGCTGCATCCGTTTGAATAAAATTGACTCGCTTGTCTGGTACTCCTACTTGAGAACTGGAGCGACCTGTCGCACTAATAATGCCTTCAGTAACTGTATTATCTAAACCTAAGGGGTTCCCAATAGCTATAGCCCATTCTCCTGGCTTGAGTTGCTCAGAGTTACCTAAAGACACTGTGGGCAAGTTATTTGCTTTTATCTTAACAACGGCAACATCTGTTACCGTATCAGCACCCATAACTTTGCCTTGAAAACTGCGCCCATCTTTGAGCGTCACTGTCACTGTATCAGCTCCATTCACTACGTGAGCATTTGTCAAAATCTCACCATTAGAATTAATGATGAAGCCAGAACCGACTCCTCGAACAGTTTCTTTCGAGGGAGGTGCATTAAATTCAGGTCCAAAGAACTGGCGGAAGAAGGGGTCTTGAAAAATATCAGATGCAGGATGATTAACTGTTTGAGTTGAATCAATCCGTACTACTGCAGGTCCAACGCGATCTACGACTTCTGTAATAAAGTTAGAACTGCGAGCTGTTTCTAGGTTTTGGGGAGGTTGTGTTGGTGATTGGGTTGTATTTGCAGCGATCGCCGCTTGAGGGGTGTGGCGTGCGGCGTTATCTGGTGACAGATGTATACCTACGACAGCAATTCCTGCTCCAACTAACATTAACCCAAGATGAGTCATTGACTTTTTCCAATGTGGCTCATTAGTTGGTAGCTGTTGATTGGAAGAATCAGACACAGAGTTATCTTGAAAATTGTGATTTGGAATTTTCATAATTTATTTTTGATACAAATTTTACTTGATTGGTGTATGTGTGTTATTTCTTAATAATAGTTGACAAATATAAAGAACTCGGGAAGATTCGTTCTTAACGACTACCGCGACGGGAATTGTTTTGTGAATCCATCTTTATCAGTATCAGTTAAAGTATGCTTAAGCAAAAATTAATTCAAGGCAGAGAAACCACAACCAATATGCAAAAAAAACCTTTACGCGCTCGTATTAGTACAGAAGAGTATAGACTATTACAGCGTTTGCGCGAACGAAAACCTGCTCAAAACCCACCTCAGTCTTCAACAACTCTGGGTGACAGGTTGGCTGACATAGTGGCTGATACTGTTGGTTCTTGGCGATTTATCGTCATTCAAAGTTTTTTGCTTCTGCTATGGATTATTCTCAATGTGACGGCTTACGTCAAACACTGGGACCCATATCCATTTATATTACTTAACCTAATGTTATCTTTTCAAGCAGCTTACACGGCACCTATCATTATGATGAGTCAGAACCGTCAAGCTATCATTGATCGGCAGGATGCAAAATACGACTATGAAGTCAATAAAAAAGCAGAATTAGAAATTGAGTTACTACATGATAAAATGAATCTGTTGCGAGAAGATGAAATTGCTGAGATTATGCGACTTCTGAAAGTACAGAAGGAACAGTTGCAAGTTTTAGAAACTAAGTTATCAGAAATATCTGCCCGTTTAATTAATAATTAGTTGCATCAGGTAATGATAATTTATCATGAGTTAGCTGCCTGGTTTAAAATAATCCAAAAGGCGATCGCCATCAGCTAAAACGGGCGGTAGTTCCAAAGGACATTCCAATCGGATAACCAAACTATCATCAACCAACTGATCGGAAAACCTTTCCACCAAGGATAATAATAACGGTTTAACTGAAAGCGTTGCTAAATGAATTGGCAAATAACCTGCTTCCGCTTTCGATAATTCTTACATATCATTCACCAACCGCTGTAACCGCTTTGTTTCCCGTATTAACGAAAGGTATAGTTCATTGCTTGGTTCAATTTGGTTGTCAGCCAGCCCTTCTAAATACCCGTTAATAACCGTCAGTGGTGTCCTCAGTTCGTGCGTTAAATCACCAATCAATTCTCTCCGTCGTTTTTCTACCCCTTCCAAATTTTCAGCTAGATAGTTAAAACTGGCTGACAACCGATTGAGTTCGGGAATTCTACTAGCTGGTAGACGTTCGTCTAACTTTCCAATAGCAAACTTTTGTGTAACTCGCTCTATCTGCTTTAACGGTTGAGTAATCCTCCGAGAAACCCAGTAACTTAAAATCCCAGCTGTCGTAGCACCAATAAGTACTGCCCAAAATATACTGCGATTCCAAGCAGTATCAAATCCTGCAATTAAATCAGTACGGATGTCTGTCAAACTTGACCCCATTGCCTCTAAATTCCGTAGATGCAAGAGAAAGAACAATGAAGAAGATAGCTTTCCAGTCGTTACCAAAGTAACAACCGCAACTAACATGACTAGCAGGTGAGAAAAAAACAACCGCGTTGCTAAAGGTAAAGACCTTTTTCGCCGAGAATGACCCATAATTACTATCAGGGAAAGAGTAAAGCATTTTTAATTCTTAATTTTTAATTTCGCCATGCTGTACTAAGTTGCATCTTCAAACTTGTAACCTACACCTGTTACCGTTTTCACGAAAGTCGGATGAGCCGGATCGGGTTCTATTTTTTTCCGCAATCGGGCAACATGAGTATCGACAACTCGTTCATCACCAAAAAAATTATCTCCCCAAAGTTTATCTATTAACTGAGTGCGGTTCCACACTCTTTGGGGTTGACTAATAAATGTAGACAGAAGATTAAATTCTAATGTGGTTAAATCTAATACTTGGTCTTCTCCAGATTCGAGCTTTTTGCTAGCTGTACGTTGATTGACATTGACAATAAAATGTTGGCTGCGGTAAATCAAATCCTGCTCGATGTGTCGCAGACTGCGACGTAACAAAGCTCGGACTCTAGCCACTAGTTCTTTTGGGCTAAAAGGCTTGGTTAGGTAATCATCAGCACCAGTAGATAACCCGACTATGCGGTCGATTTCTTCACTTTTCGCTGTCAACATCAATATATATGGGTCTTTTTCTCCCAGCTTTTGACGAATTCTTGCACAAACTTCCAAACCATCCAAACCCGGAATCATTAAGTCCAGAATAATTAAATCTGGTTGTTGCTGCTTAAATATTTCCAAAGCCGCTAAACCGTTATTACAATGGCGAGTTGAAAATCCTTCTCTTTCTAAGGTGAGTTTGATTAATTGCGCGATTTCTGGCTCGTCCTCAACTAGCAAAATTTCTATATCCGACATCGCCTCATCCTTTAGGTCATTTACACTTCTCCCTTTAGTTATAGAGTATTCAAACGTTTGACACAATATTGTCATATCAGGCTTTTAACATAAAAGTATAGTTGAATTCCTGACGAGTTACAATAGCTCTCACCTACCAATAGTGTGAAAATGTCTACAATTATCCTAATTGAGAGCAATTGAAGGATTTTAGAAAATTTATTCATTAGTATTGAACTGAATTCATCTTTTGTTAAATTCATAAATTGAATTAGTTTTATATTATGAATATAACAATTTTATTATCAATATCTTCATTGTTTGGATATTTAATTTTTAACTTGTTTTTATTGTTATATTTTCTGTTTTTATGTAAATTCCTTTTAAACCCCGTCCATTTTGAAACCTGGAGTTTTGTCCGAAGAGAACATAATCCAGATGCGGCTTGAGTTGTAAGGTTTATCTTAATGACAAAAAACTACGGTTTTCAAAGTAGACGTGGTTTAGATTATCTTTTTCATAATAGTAAGTATTCAAAAATATTGTATTCAAATGAAAAATAACACTATATTTGTTTTTATATATTATATATTTATGATATAGCATTCCTATTTGAGTTGCAAACACCTCGTCAGGACAGGCAACAGGAAATAGGCAATAGGTAGGCAACCGAATTGTTTATAAATCATTTAGGATTGCTATAATACTTGTAAATATATCTTTTTTTAAGTTTTTTTGTAATACTTAGAGCATCTGTATAGTATTTACTCTTTGGGCTAAAAAACAATTTATTCGCAGATGATAAAAGAAAAAGAAAGAGGGGCGCAATGCGTTACGCCCCTAGGGTAGGTGATGTTAACTCTTATTCATTTAAAAATCAAACTTTTTAGTTCTCAGAGATTATGCGTTAAGTCTAGGATTGATGTATTGTAAGTACCTACGCATAAATATTTAGCTATTTTTCATTGAGATTGAAATGGCTGTATCCCAGTACCATTGCCTATTGCCTGTTGCCTCACTCCACTAGATAATGGTGCAAGATGTCAGCTACCCTAATCTCCAATCTCCAGCCCCCTGGACAAAGTTTTTTATTCAGTTGCAAAGTGGAAATTATGAAGTCACCTGCATTTTATTAATTAGATTTTCGGTTCTGGAACCAACAACACCATCAGCGACTAAATTGTGCCTGCGCTGGAAGGTTTTAACCGCTGCTTGGGTTCGATAACCGTATATACCATCAATTGCACTTTTATAAAGTCCTTGCTTGTTGAGAAAAGATTGAAGGGTTTTCACATTTTGTCCTCGGCTACCAACGCGAAGTATTCCCATTAATTTTAATGAATTATTCATCACCGAACTAGAATTTAATGATGCCAATTTACTCATCTTCGATGGGGTTGAGTTGTTGGAGGTGTTTGAAGAACTCGAAATAGTGTTTGATGTCTTTGTTGTTGATGAATACAAATTCTTAGCAGTCTGTTGATTACCTTGTGTAGTATTAGCTCTTGCTACTCCCGATCCAAATAGCACGGCTGGAGCCATCGCAATTGCTGCTAGGGTTGTAACAATACTTTTTGTTTTTATGATAAAAACCTTCCTTTTTATTGGAGTATTTTTTATTGGTAAGGACATTAATTAAACTCTCGTGAAGAATTTGATAATAGTTTTAGTTAGTTATTCAACTGGTTGTTAAGCTGATTTAATTACTATTTTCACAGAGGATTAATTTATTTCCTATAATTACAATATACAAATCATTTATGTCCGCTTTATGTCAGGATTGTGTCAATGGAATGTAGATTGGAATTATATAATTAAAAGAAAACAGGGAATAGGAGATTCCTTATTCCCTGTTACGTTTTCCCTTTTTCAGTAATATCTCTACTCCTGACTAGTATTTTGAGCTAATTTACCTGGCTTTACTTTCAGGTTGAAAGTTTGTCCTTGACGACGAATTTGTAATTGTAAATTGCTACCAATCGCACTATTTTCTACAGCTTGTTGCAGTTGTTCGTCCTGAGTTACAGGTTGATTATTTACCTTGACGACTACATCCCCAGCCCGGATTCCTGCCTGAGCAGCAGGTGAACGTGAGCATTGGTCAAAATCTTGCCATTAGAATTGAAAATAAAGCCAGAACCTATCCCCCGAACAATTTCTTGAGATGGGAGTTTAGGTAATTGAGAACCGAAAAATTGTTGAAAGAATGAATCGTTAAAAATGTCAGCGTTCGGGTTTGTTATTTTTTGAGTAGAATTAATTCGGACTACAGCGGGTCCAACTTTATCAACTACCGATGTCACAAAGTTATAATTGGTCGATGGTTGAGTGGGTGTTGAACTCAAAACGTTTTGTGGCGATCGCACTAATTGAGTATTGTTTGGTAGTAGTCTTACTCCTAGAAGTGTAATTCCGGCTCCTGCTAGCATCAATCCTGTATAAGTCAGTACTTCTTTCCAGGTCGGATAATACAATTCCTTAGGCTTAAATCGAGAATTTTCTCTGTCAAAATTATCAAATGAATCAGACTTTTGGGTATTATCATTTAATGTTTTCATATAGTTTAATCCTCCAAATTTAAAAGTAGAGACGCGAAATGGCATGAAGTGCCATTTGCCCTACGGAACTCTTTGTGAAGGCTAACACGTCTCTACATTTTTCCTGGAGATGTCTTTGATGTTAACGAATTAGTAACGCTTGCGTTTATCGGAGTGCTTGCGCTCTTTCCAAGGTTCACCGTCAAAAGGTTGCACGCCAATTAATGGATAGCTGTCATGATTAGGGCTGAATACTTCAAGTGCAGCTTCAGTTATATATGCCAAACTTTTGTCTAAACCAAAGTCATTAAATTTAACAGACATTGCACGAATCCTTTACACGAGATATTGTTACTCTAATCAAGCTATGTGTCGGTCATGTTTCATTCAGACGATAATTTTGTGTCACATCAATCGTTCAAAGTTAGATTTGAGTGTTTTTTCAATCGACCAATATCACTAGCTTCCCAGTTGCGCGGTTTTCTTCCATGTAACTATGCGCCTCTACTATTTCATCAAATTTGAAAACGCGATCGCGGGCTTCAATTCCACACTTAAAAGTGTGGGATCATAGCAGATCCCAGTCTTCTGCTGCCTTCTGAATTATTAATAACCTCTGGTTAATTGATACCTTAAACTATCTTGATTCTGATTTTTCATGATTAAATTAGGTTACATATTAAATGAGACTAGCAATGATGTTAATGCTAAGTGCCAAAATCATTGTGTTAAAAAAAAAGGTTAATACGCTATGTATAAGAGTTAAACGTCTGATGTTGTGTGATCGCACTGGAACATCTGAAACTTGACTAGTCATTCCAATCACAAAAGAAAAGTATAAAAAGTCCCAGTAATCTGGTGGATTGTCACCAGGAAAATCTAAACCTTTAGCACCTAGATTATTAAGATTTCCGTTATTTCTTTGTTCATAAGAATAGTACATACGTCCGTACTGCAAAGCAAACATAGTGTGTATCAGCGCCCACGAACTAATCAGCGTAAATCCTGCTAATATAATGTGTAAAAACTTAAAAAGCTCTGACAGTCCTTTGGTATCTGCAAGTATATAAACAATAGCCAACAAGCTGCTACAGGCTGCGCTAACCACTAAAGTCAATATACCCCATCTTCCTGATACTCGCACTCTCGCTAGAAAACGCGTTTTTTCAGGTGTAGCCCTAAGCATCATTAACCAAATTAAACCTAAGAAACATATAGTACCACAGTTCCAAGCTATAAGAATTGAGGTGGCTGGACGTAGAACAGACCGCCATAGAAGTATATAAACCAACCCAGAAATTGTAATGGATATGAGTAACCGCAGTCTCGTGTTCAAGAATCTTAGCACCTTTAATTTCAGCATAAATTATACAAGTTTTTCAGATAGGTTGTAAAATGGCAATAAAACCTTCTTTAAGCAAAACTGTATTCTTAATCTTTAAAAAATCTTTCCAACTTATTCACGATTGCTGTTTATATTGAAATCAAAAGCCAAGATTTGCAAGCTCAGATGAATACGTGAGACTTTGCTAATCAATGCGAAAGAACTAGTACGACTGTTTCACAAACTATACATAGAGTCAACTTCTTTAAGGAGCAAATATTATTGTGAAATGAAACAAAATCAATTAATAAATGGTCAAACCCTTTCATAGTTTGAAACATTTTAGTTAACCAATGAAAAGTCTCCGAATTCTGATGCAATTCAATACTATTCCTTTAGTACGAAAAACAATCATAGTATTAACTCATTATCAGCTAACGATTGTCAGCTTTGTGTTTTTGATTACATTAGCTTTTGTTATGAGGAAACATTCTCCTTGGATAAAATTGCATCAAGAAGTGGCGATAGAATTCTTTTCCGCTGTTTCCCAGTCCCTGGCGGCTTTATTGGGGGTGTTAATTGTTTTTTTGACTTTTAATAGCCAATTAATCGTTCAAAGGCGACATGAAGACTACTACACGCTTCAAATTCAGATTGACCTACTGATTCGTCTGACTCAGTCTCTTCCCTCCGAACTCAGTAATTTTGATCAACTCCTGCTCAGGGTGATTGATTATTTAGTCCCTTTGCATTTAAAAGATTTTTCAATCTCAACAACTAGCTCTCAAGCGCTACCCTTGCACGAGTTTTTAGAAAATTTCAAGCATAAATCGTCTCAAGTACAGCAACGATGCTCCATAGCTACTCACCTGCACCTACAACAAATTTTACTTGTCATCAATAACATAGAAGAAATCTTGGAAGGATTTTCTCAACTTGACAAGCGCACCTTAGAGATGAGCCGCTTTATTATTGCGATCGCTAAGTTATCTTTCCTGTTGGGAATTTCACTTCTACTTTTGCTGTTGTTTGGTATTGTTGATGTGCAAAGCAAATTTCCCAATCTCAGCCTACCTGTAATTTTTTCCCTAGCAATCTCGGTGTTAATTGCTTTGTTGGAACTAGTGCTTGATACCTGGTTTCTTTACAAATATCTATATACTTCCTCGAGTCACCGGATGTGGTTTCTCCACTAAGTGGGTGCTTTCAAAAATCAAATAGGCGTCCTATAGTAAATTAAGTATGATTAAGGCGCTGTTGTAGCAGCGTGAACTTGAGAAGCAAAGAGATTTCCTGCAGCGTTATTGGGATAAACGCAGGAAATTTGTGGTGAATTCTCTAACTTGCCTGTGTACCCAAAAGTATTTAAGCTATTTTTACACTCGTTTATTTGTGCGGATGTTAATAAATTTTTTTGTTGCAGAATTGACCAGTCACTAGTACGTAGAACGCATCCTGGTTGCATACGCGGTTGCGAAACATAAACTCTAAAGGGGTTAAGAGTTACAAATATCCGAGCATCTGTAACAATTGCACTTGCTCCATATTGTACACAAAGATTAGTATCAGGTGCAGCAGTATCAATATAGTTGCTAGTCGTGATATTATCTGGGTTAGAATTGGCAACAGTACTCACGCTCACACCAATAACAACTCCAATCATTAAAGCTGCTCCAATAATCGCTAGTATCCATGTATTGATAGGAAGAAATTTAGATTTTTTTGAAGATGATTGAGATTGACGCATCATAACTAAAACCTAGAATCAAAATAATACTAATTTACTACTATTGTTCATTTTTGACTTTTGACTTATGTTCTACCTGCTGTTGAATTTAGTCCAAACTTATGAAATTGCTGGAAATCATGTTGAACATCATGGTGTAAGTTTGCCACAACTTCTATCTTTTCTAGTCTGTGCTTGTATTTTTACAATAGAAGACAAAAGTAAAGAACTCGAAAAGCAGAAATGTTGAATCTCAATCCACGGCACACACCTTACAATCACTACTCTCTGTTACGAACTACGGAAGACGCTTTTGGCATCAACGAATACCTGAACTTTGCAGATGATACAACCAAAGGAGTTAAGCCAATGGTGCGACTGTTTGCACATAAGTAGGACTTCCTGGCGCTGAAAGTGACTACCTCAAGAAGAAAAGTGAAGCAAGTGTTGGAATTGTCGTCCTACATACATATTCCATATATTAGATAGCACTTTCTATTTTGCAGAGTATAGGTGAGCGCAAGTTACTATCTTGAAAAAGTTAAGAGGAGACGAACTGTCACTGTCGTACCAACTCCAACTTTGCTGTCTACTTCAACTTGTCCTTGATGTAGATCGACACACTTTTTGACGACAGCTAGCCCTAGCCCTGTACCAACTGTCGTTCCAACATTATTTGCGCGATAGAAGG
This sequence comes from Scytonema sp. PMC 1070.18, assembly GCA_035967975.1. Lineage (GTDB taxonomy): Bacteria > Cyanobacteriota > Cyanobacteriia > Cyanobacteriales > Nostocaceae > Scytonema. The sequence goes on along the minus strand of JAWQFQ010000019.1, from coordinate 50,478 downwards.
GTTTATATAAGTTTTGTTGAGCGTCTACTGGAATGCCAATTCCTTGATCTTCGACTTGAAAAATAATCTCCTGGCGTGTGCAACTTAACCTAAATTGAATTGTGCCTCCTTGAGGTGAATATTTAATTGCATTAGAGAGTAAATTACTGAGAATTGAGTATAGTAATTTTTCATCTAAGTAAGCAGAAGCGCAATATCTTGAGCTGATAAATTCTATCTGATAGTTCGGCTCGTTCAAAACCCGGAAATCTTCAATTAGATTTAGACAAAAGGATTCTACATCTATCAGGGCTGGAGCAAATTCCAGTTGTCCAACTTCTGCTTTAGTTAGGGTGAGCATATCGCTCAGTAATTGGTTCATGATGCGAGCAGCAGATTGAATACGTTCCAGGTTAGTATGTTTTTTCTCTAAGCTCCAGTTTTGCGTGTCCTCCATCAGTAGTTGAGCAGACCCTAAAATTAAACTCAAAGGAGTCCGAAATTCATGGGATGCCATTGAAAAAAAGCATAGTTTGAGCTCACTGAGTTCCTTCTCCTGAACCAGAATCCGCTTTTGAACTTCTGCTTGCTGACGTTCTATCTCTGCTTGCTGACGTTTCACTAATTGTCGATGATGCAATGCAAACAGACTAGAAAGAACAATGAAGCTTAGAAAGGTGCTAAGTAAATCAATCACCAGACGCAAGGCAAGATTTGATTGATCTTGTTCAATCCATTGCTGCATTTGCTGTTCTTCGCTCGTTTGCAATACAGCAACTAGTTGCTGTATTTTAGTGCGAGTTTGCTGATACTGTTGCCATAATTTATCAGGAACTTGTGTCGCTGATGAATGCTTATGATACATATGTATTATTTGAGCAAAAAGCGATCGCCACTGAGTCATCAAAGATTCTAGAGTCATTAGCCGTTGGTATTCTGGCTGGTCTTGGGGAGAGTTGTTAGCCACCTTCAAACGAAGTTGATGAATCTTGAGAATGAGAGTTTGAATTGCCGTGTTATATCGAGCTAATTCTTCTTTGTCGCCGTATAAAAGATAATTTCGCTGTTGCAATTCTACATCCAAAACTATGGACATGATATCGGTCATGCTGGTTAGAATCCTATGAACTTGTTCCACTTTGATTGTGCTTTTATGCAACTGAGCCGCATTGAGATAGGATACATACCCAGAAAATCCTGTCAGCAACATTGCTAAGCTAAATCCCCCAATAATCCATTTTTTTTCCACGGATAAATTCATAGAAGCTCCATTAGTGCTGAAGTCAGACCCAACATGATTTGAACACTCAGGCTAAAATGTCATCTATCGGCTAATGATGACAAAATTCCTCTCGTCATGAGTTAGGAGTATCAGATAATGCGTATTTTAGTCGTAGAAGACGATCTTCGATTAGCAGCAATGCTGCAAGAGGCACTCATCACTTGTCAATATGTGGTAGATATAGCCCAGGATGGAGAAGCTGCCTGGGACTGGGTACGAGCAGCAGATTATGACTTAATTGTGCTGGATGTAACTTTACCCAGGTTAAATGGGATCAATTTTTGCCAGCGGCTGCGATCGCAGAATACCAAACTTCCTGTACTCATGTTAACCGCCCGTGATATGCTTTCTGACAAAGTAATGGGTTTAGATGCAGGTGCTGATGACTACATGGTAAAGCCATTTGAAATGCCTGAATTGATGGCACGGGTACGAGCTCTGTTACGACGGGGGAGTACTATAGAATCACCTAGTATCAGTTGGGGGAGCTTGCTTTTAAACGCGAGTACTCATGAAGCGATTTATGGAAACCAGCTAGTCATTCTAACTCCCAAAGAATACGCCCTCCTGGAATTATTAATCTCAAATGGTCGGCGAGTATTGAGTCGATCAAGGATTATCGAGCGTGTCTGGTCGTTGGATGATGCTCCTAGCGAAGAAACCGTGAGGTCGCACATTCGTGGCTTACGTCATAAACTCAAAGAGGCAGGAGCACCAGAGGATTTGATTGAAACTGTACATAGTGTCGGCTACCGCCTCAAACAGGTTTAGTAATTTTTAAAGAAATCTGGAGTGTGCGGGGAAGAGTGTTTCCAATACTATTCGGATCAGCGAAAATTAGAAACCCATATTATAGCCTTTCCTAACCTGCTGAAGTACAACTCTATCTGTGTTCATCTGCTACAGGCTACAGTTAATTCTTTTTTCGGTGTACCGCACCAAAATGGGAATCGCTATAAAGATTAAACAATCTGCATAACTTCTGCACACTTTCTATCAAGAATCTCAACTTCTACCGAGTATTCTCAATAGGTAAGGGTTTAATACATACGCTCCAAGTAAGTCGGTGTAAATAATCATGACTATGTTCGTCAGTTACGTTACGCTTTGGCGTTAAAGCGCAACTAAGAAAGGAATACAAAGATTTGACATTTATTTACATAGTTCTGTTTTTTATCACCCACCTACTTATACGAAGTTGCCAAAGCTGGCTGTATACCGAGGTCATGAAAATTCATCATTGAATCACAGTTATTAAGTGATAAATCAGTCTCGATTTGTCTACACCAATCGAATTTAAAGGTGCTATAAAAATGACGACTACCCCACAATGTGACCCTTTTTGCAATCTGGAATTCAGTCCTGCAGTGAATACTGCGATCGCCCTGGCTGATAAACAAGTTTACGCTTTCTTTTCCGTTTTAGGTGACTTTAGATTTGAAGATGGCAGTTACGGAATGAACCGACAAGCCCTTTACCTGCATCAACTAGCGTTAGGGCTGGTTGAACAGGGGTGCCAGGTCGATATTTTTATCCGTCGTGAACATCCCGATCAGCCTGAAATTGTTGAACATCGATTGGGATTGCGTACAATTTGTTTAACTGCAGGTCCGGTCATGGCAATTCCCCATACTCAACTGCTAGACTATATTCCATCATTTGTCAGTGCCTGGTTAGCATTTCAGCGTCAATTCAAGCGAAATTACGTGCTGTTTCAAACAAGCGATTGGCTCTCTGGTTGGATAGGGCTACAACTGAAGAATCAACTGGGTATACCACTTGTACATACTAGCTGGGCGATCGCTGCTCTGAAGTATTTGTGGCTAGAAACCACTACAATTACGTCAATTCGTCAGAGTGTAGAGCGGATGTGCATAGCACAAGCTGATTGTGTTGTTGCTGGGAGCCCTCAGGAAGTAGCATATTTGCGCCAGATGATCTCTGTTAGTGGGCAGATCAAGGTAGTGCCTCATGGCATAAATACTCAACCCTTTGAGATACTCTCACCAGCAGCTGCTCGCCAAAAATTGGGCGTTTCACCAGACACTCGTTTGATTTTGTATGTAGGACCGTTTGCTCCTTTCAAAGGCATTGAAACGCTTATCAGAGCCTGTACGTTTTTGCCAAAATCTTTCCAACTTTACCTAGTGAGCGACAACAGTGAAGATGAGATGGACTTACAGCAACAACAGTATATTAGAGCCTTAGTGAAGCAGTTCGACCTGGATAAACATATTGTTTTTACTGGAATAGTGCCTAGATCATATTTGCCTGCTTATTACGCTGCTGCAAACGTCTGTGTAGTGCCTAGTTATTACGAAACATCTGGCTCGGTTTCGCTTGAATCCATGGCATCGGGAACACCCGTCATTGCCAGTGCTATAGGTGAACTGCGCTATGTGGTAAGACATGGTCAAACTGGATTACTGGTGCTTCCTTTTAACCCAGATGCTCTAGCAACCGGCATTTGGGATGCTCTAGTGAACTCTAGCCGTTGGCACTTCTATGGACTAGCAGGGCAGCATTGGGTAAGGACACGATTTAGCTTTACTGTAGCTGCTACTCAAATGCTTGACCTCTATCGATCCCTCATACCGATGAAGAAGGTGAAAGCATACAGCTTGTTCAAGCACCCGGTATCTATTTATAGAAAGCTGCATCAACTAGCAGGAGCAAATTTGTCTGAACAATCTGCAAGATTTATCTCTAATCAGAGGCGCGAATTCTTCTATTAAGAAACCCTAGAACGTCGGTACAGAAATCCTAAAAACCCGGTTTCTTCGACTTTGCTCAACGAAAAATCAGTCTTTTCTACGAGAAAAACTCGTTAAACTTAAGGACATTGCTGATAAGATTACGCAAATTTGGCACGATCTGCGCCCTTCTGTCCAATCTAAAAGTAGTTCTGTTCAAGTTCAAACACTTGAGGATACGTTGATTGCACTTTTAAATACTGCAAATTCCCCGACTGAATACAATCTGCTGTCGGCTTCATTAGTTGCTGAAGTGAACAATCTTGAACAAGTATTCCTTCGGGCATAACGTTTTGCAATGAAAAGCTCTTATTCAGAATTATGTAAGAGCTTTTCATAACTCAGGTAGATTAGACCTCCGTATTGAACAAGGGCTTTGCACAATAAACACAGCAGTGTAGTTACTAATATTAGATATTACTTGTGATCTAACAGTTGCTTCATTAGCTGATGAGAGTTACAATTTCTATAACTGAGTAAAGTAAAACGCGAACTTCTAAGGGAACAATCACCACAATTGTAACTACCAATCGCAGTCCATTCGATAAATGATTTAAGACGACTATAGTTTTTTTAAAAAAGTTTCTTAATATTATCTACCTTATTCAGTACAGATGTTGCAAGGCTTTCATATTCACTAGCTGATGAAGCCACTTCAACACGATTAACCAAGCTATCAAAGTTCCGTGCTTGGGCTGTTCCTCCACTAGCGACAACGTAAGGACGCGCTGTTTTCCAAGTATGACCCATATTCTTAGCTGTTTTGTGTAACCAAGCTTTGTTTCCCGTGGGAGCCCAAATTTCTAACTCGCGTCCGTAATACTCAAGTAGTAAAACATCTACAGGAATTTTTGGTTGAAATTGCACAGACATTCTATCAGTTATCAAAAATACCTGATTTATATCGTGCATTACAGATGGTCCATTTCTTGCCATCATAGCGATTTTAAGCAATTCTATTTTAAAGTTTAGCCTTGCTACTTCCGTTTTATTGTCCTTAACTTCACGACCTAGACTTTTGACAGCCTTTTCCAGTAAAAAGACATTAGTGGTAGTGTCATCCCAGTCCTTGTTTTTAGCTGTATTGTAGACAGTTCTACTGTATTGACTTACTTTACCTAAGGAGACGGGAAAATACTTGTTGCTTTTCCTCGTTTCACTATCCGTTGCTAAATTATATTTTTCTATATTATGGTAGCGATCGCCATCTCTAGCTTGACTGTGTAGGATACTGTTATCATGCTGGGGCATAATAGCAACAGGCGCTGAGAGTTTACTAAAGGAAATCATTTTTATAAAACTCGCCATTCCCGAAGTAGCAAGCAATGAGACAATGAGTGTGATTTTTGTTGAACAACTCATAGTTGTAAGTCGATATTTGGCTGACGACTCCACTTTATCGAGAAGTTGTTAAGAACTTGGGAAGATTTACCATTTCTGTCCATAATTACGTCCAACAGTCATTTCGCTGGTAGACGTACTGTGAAACAACTACCAACGCCCAACTGACTTGTGACAGTAATAAGTCCATCGTGGGCTTCAGCTATAGCTTGAGCAATTGCTAATCCTAACCCAGAACCACCGGAATGGGATGAACGAGATTGGTCGGCTCGCCAAAAGCGATCAAACACTTTTTCAATATTCTCTGGTGCAATTCCCACACCTGTATCTTGTACTTTGACATAAATATCAGAACCAACATAACCTGTTTTAATTTCAACTTTGCCATCATTAGGTGTATAGTAGATAGCATTGGCGACTAAATTGCTGAAAAGCCGGGTAAGTTGTGTAGAATCCCCTAATAGATATAAATTTTCAGTTAATGCTGATTGTAACTTAATTTGTTTAGTTTCTGCTTGAAATTGATATTGCTGCACTAAAGTATCTAAAATGTCCGCTAAGTTCACAACTTCTCGTTGGAAATTGGGAATTTTATTCGTACGTGCTAATAATAGTAAATCCTCCGTGAGACGAGACATTTGGTTGCTTGCACTTACAATAGCTTGAAATTTATCTGCATCCGCTTCTCTCATTCCTTCTGAATACTTAAGTGCTACTGCTGCATTCGTTTTAATGACCATTAAAGGGCTCCGTAGTTCATGGGAAGCATCAGCAGTAAATTGTTTCAGTGTTTGAAAACTTTTCTCAATTGGTTGCATTGATTGACGAGTAAGCCAAATTCCACCCACTCCACTGACAAGTAATGCAATAAAAATGCCACTACCTAAACCCCAGTCTAATTGATTTAAAGTTTTTTCAAAATCTTTTAGGGATTGGCTTGCTCTTACATACCCAATTAGTTTACCATCATCACTCCCAATAATTGGTAAAGTTACAGCTTGAATAGCATTTTTTTCTATTTGAAATTGTACCATTTGATTGGAAAAAAGAGGTGCTTGTAAAACATCAGTTCCCTGTTGATCTATTAAATGACCCTTTGTATCAAACCATTGCAATGCTTGATGTTGAGCCACAATTTCTTGTATGGAAAATTCATTTTCAATTTTTACACCATCTTTTTCCAATCTTGCATTAGCAGCAGCACCTTCTCCTAAATCAATTAGTTTATTGGTCAATTCCTGTGTGAGACTACGAGTAAAAAAAATACGCACCGCAAATGCAAAAACTCCTAAAATAGATGCTAAAACCAGCATATAAGATAGGAGGATTCTATACCTAATTTTCTGAAAAATTGAAATATTTTTAATTTTATAAATCATTATTCAATCGATACCCAATTCCATACACTGTTTCAATAGAATTACCAAAGCATCCAGCATCTTTAAGTTTTTTTCTCAAATTTTTTATGTGCGTTTTAACGGTGTCTTCTCCAGAAAATTTATCCATTTGCCACAATTTATCCAACAAAGTAGACCGATTAAAAACCTGATTCGGCTTTCTCATAAAGCATTCTAAAAGCATATATTCCTTTGGAGTTAAGGAGATTATATTTCCCTGATAACTTACCTGACAGCTACTAGGGTCGAGTTGTAAACCTCCATGAACTAAAATAGGTTGATAAGTTTCTGGAATTCTCCGAAATAAAGCTCTAATTCGTGCAGCTAATTCTTCTAATTCAAAAGGTTTCACTAAATAATCATCAGCCCCTGCATCTAATCCAATGACTTTATCTGCTGTGGTATCTCTTGCCGTTAACATAATGATAAGAGTATTATATTTAGCAGCACGCAATCGCTTACATAAAGTAATTCCATCTAATCCAGATAGCATCAAATCTAGTAAAATGAGGTCATATTGAGTCGTTTGGGTATATTCCCATCCCTGAATTCCGTCATTGGCTACATCTACAACGTAATTTTGATATTTCAAGTCTTCAGCAACTGGTTTGGCTATGCGTTCATCATCCTCAACGAGTAAGATTTTCATAATGTCTTATCTTTTGTGAATAACGATACGTTATATTAACACCATAATTAGGTTTCTATGGAAACGAATAATCTATGGACAAGCAAAATCAATCGTTACCAGGATGGTCTTTAGAAGAACGAGATCCAAAATTCATTGAGGCATTAATGCCTATATTAGATTGGTTTTATCGGTACTACTTTCGAGTCAAAACTGATGGTTGGCACCATATTCCGACAGAAGGACAAGTGTTGCTAGTGGGCTCTCATAATGGCGGGATGGCTTCTCCCGATTTACATATGATGACATATGATTGGTTCCGCCGCTTTGGAACTCATCGTTTGGTGTATGGTTTGATGCATCCCTATGCTTGGAAGATAAGCCCTGAAACATCTAAACTCGCCCAAAAAGCTGGAGCCATTGTCGCACATCCGAAAATGGCTAACGCTGCCTTTGACAAAGGTGCTAGTGTGTTAGTCTATCCTGGCGGACAGTATGATATGTTTCGTCCTCATAGCCAACGATATAAAATTCATTTTGCAGGTCATAAAGGTTTTATAAAACTGGCTTTAAGACAAGAAGTTCCTATTATTCCCGTTATTTCTATGGGTGCTCATGATACCTTGATTGTTTTGGGTGATTTTTATGATATCGCAAAACAATTACATGAGTGGGGATTACCGTGGTTGTATGGTATGGACCCAAAGGTGTTTCCTATATATCTAGGTTTACCTTGGGGCTTGGGTATCGGTCCTTTGCCTAATTTTCCTTTACCGATACAAATTCATACCCGTGTTTGCTCTCCAATTGTTTTTGATTGGTATGGTAAGGAAGCGTCTAAAAATCGTAACTATGTAGATAAGTGTTATGACTTAGTTTATACGCAAATGCAGAAAGAATTAGATGAGTTGGTTAAAGATAGTGGTTAGTGGTTAGTGGTTAGTTGTTAGTGGTTAGTGGTTAGTTGTTAGTTGTTAGTTGTTAGTTCCTGTAAACTCAGTATTTCCCACTATCTACTATCCACTATCCACTACCTACTAACCACTATCTACTATCCACTATCCACTATCCACTATCACACTAAATATCTCGTATTAGGTACGATGGGGAAGAAGGCGTACTCGTACCATGCTGTCCAGATGAAACTGAGAATCCACCGTTGACGTTTTTCGGGATTTAATTCATACTCGAATGCTCCCCGTGATTTATCAATGGAAGATAAGTGATTTTCGCAACCGCAACCATGCTGATATGTAAAGCCGTACTTGGAAGCGATGCTTTGTATTTTCATTTGTACGGCAAAAACTTTTCCAGCGTGAAGTACTGCATCCCAGGGGCGTTTGTGTTCGCGATCGCGAGGGTCAAACCGTAAAGCCCGTTCTTCAAAAACACTATCTCGGTCAATGGGAGCAAGATGTACGTAGTAGAAGCTGGCTGGAAGCTCGTAACCAAACTCTTGAAATAGTTCCCAACTGATACGGGCTACCTTGACTTCGTTCTCGTAACCCGCCCCCTTGGACTCCAATTCATGCATAATTCCTTCAAAATCTGGATATTTCTCTACTTTGAAATCTTCTCCGTAGAATTCTAGTGTTTCCCGTCCTAATTTTCCAAATATTTCTGTAAAACAAGGTTTGAGGGGAGCTAGTTCCGGATGTTCGTTAAATAAGTCAACGTCACCTTGTTCTAACTTATATTGAAATAATTGTGCCATCTCAATATAGCTTTGGGGATTTGCCAGTCCAACACGAGCCTCCCCTGCTGCAATCTCTTGCCAAACTTTTGGTAATTGAGCGATCGCCACCGCATTTTCTCCAGTAATAGCTTGCACGTGAGGCGCATCAAGAAGAAACATAGATATTCTCCAACAGCTACAACCACAATCAGGGTCTTTTTACCTAACTCTACTTGCTGACATCTGAGACAGACGTACCACAAGAGATATTTGAAGACTTTTTTTGGAAGTCCCTAAATTAAAGCTGAGTTTACCGTAGTTACCATTGTTAGCGTAAGAAGGGTGACACCCATCATTAAGAATTCGTCATTCAATTTTCCTCTACACCTCCCAAATTAGAAACCCGGTATCTCCAAGATACCGGGTTTCTGGCACTTCAACTACCATTAACCGAGCAGTATTGTCCCCGCTCCCTAAAAAACATAAGCTGCTGTCTGGCAAAAAGTTTGCTGATAAAATGTAAATCAGTTATGACAGCAAGCTTTTGGCAAAACAGACAAGTCCGTCTGTTTCCATTTGCAATGGTGGGTCAGAGGTGGCTATCGACCGATAATGATATCAAATCCCATATTGAGCCTAAGTATTAATTCTGTAAACAACAAAGATTATGACTCCTAGAGTGCCTGACTTCCGATCTTTATTTGAGGCATCACCGGGCTTGTATTTGGCATTGACACCGGATTTGACGATCGCAGCAGTCAGCAATGCCTACCTACAAGCAACAATGAGGAAACGGGAGGAAATTCTGGGTCTCCTTATATATGAACTTTTCACTGACACCTCAAATGCAGCAGCTGCGGATGTGCTTAATCTAAAGGATTCTTTGGAAGATGTATTGAAAAATCAAAATTCAAATACAATGCCATTAGGTGAGTATAGCATTTTTTATTCAAAAAATCAAGAGAATAAAATAGAGGAAAGATATTGGCAACCAGTTAATTATCCCATCTTTGGTGCAGATGGTGAAATGACCTATATTATCCACTGTCTTGAAGATGTGACGCAAGTTGTGAGGCTCAAGCAGCAACAAAGCGAACAAAGGAACGAAGAGAAACTACAGCAGTATAGCGATCGCCTAGCCCTTGCTTTTGAAGCAGCAAGGATGGGGTCGTGGGTGTGGGATCTGCAAACCAACGAGTTAACGTGGAATCCCTACCACGAAATATTATTTGGGTACGAGTCGGGAAGATCGAACTATTCCTATCAGGACTGGCGCGATCGCGTCCATCCCGATGACCTCCCTCTTGTTGAAGCTGCGTCTCTTTCAGCAATGGAAAATCAGCAGAATTACGAGTGCGAGTACCGGGTGATTTGGGAGGATGGGAGTGTACATTGGCTGTCTGCTTTAGGGCATTTTCAGTACGATAGTGATGGACAACCTATGCGGATGTTGGGGGTACTTTATGATATCACCGAACGCAAGGAAACGGAAGCAGCGCTGCGTCAAAGTGAAGCGATCGCCAGAGCGAGAGCCGAAGAACTAGAAACTTTCATGGAAGCTGTTCCAGCGGCTGTCTGGATTGCTCACGACCCCCAATGTCACCAGATGACAGCAAACCGCAGCGCATATGAACTTGTCAGGATGTCATCGGGGGCTGTTATCACTGCTACACCTGCAGATGAAAAATACCCATTTGAGTTTAAGATACAACGAAATGGGGAAGATATCCCATATAATGACTTACCCATGCAAAAAGCGGGTAGAACTGGTCAAGAAGTCGAGGAAGAAATAGAATTTGCCTTTGAAAATGACGATGTGCGCTTCATATATGGTAAAGCTGTGCCTTTGTGGAATAATGTAGGTGAAGTGCGAGGCGTTATCGGAGCATTTCTGGATGTTACCGATCGCAAACGGGTAGAGAAAGCACTGCGCGAAAGTGAGGAACGGTTCCGCCTAGCGGCTCGCGCCGTCGCTGGATTAGTTTACGACTGGGACATACAAACAGGCGTAGTTCAACGTTCTGAAGGTTTGTATCGCTTGATTGGTGTTCATCCTGAGGATGACCCGCAAACACTAGATTGGTGGAAAGAACGCATTCATCCCGATGACCTGAGTCGTCTCGAACCAGAAGTGCGTTCAGTGTTGACAGGTAGCGGCGATCGCTACGAATATGAGTATCGGGTTCGTCACGAAGATGGACGCTGGATTGATGTCTGGGATAGAGGATATCTGATTCGCAACAGAAACGGAAAGCTTGTTCGTGTTGTTGGCTCCAGTTCTGATATTACCGAACGCAAGCAAGCAGAAGCAGAACGAGAACGCCTTCTTGCTCGCGAACGCTCCGCACGGGAGCAAGCAGAAGTTGCTAATCGGATTAAAGATGAGTTCTTAGCAGTCCTTTCCCACGAGTTGCGGTCTCCTCTCAACCCAATTTTAGGTTGGTCTAAACTGCTGCAAACCCGTAAATTTGACGAGCAGACCACTGCTAAAGCTCTAGAAACGATTGAGCGCAATGCCAAACTTCAAGTACAATTGATTGAGGATTTGCTGGATGTCTCTCGAATTCTGCGCGGGAAATTTAGCTTAGATATCTGTCCAGTCGATTTGACTTCTACTATTAATGCTGCTATCGAAACTGTACAACTTGCAGCTCAAACCAAAAACATTCAAATTCAGACGGAGTTTGAACCAGGAGTCGCACAGGTACAAGGTGATGCAGGTCGTTTGCAACAAGTAGTATGGAACCTGTTATCCAACGCGATTAAGTTTACCCCCTCTGGCGGACAGGTGGAAGTGTGCTTAGAGCAAGTGAATCAAGATGCTCGGATACAGGTAAAAGATACGGGTAAAGGAATTAACCCAGACTTTTTACCTTACGTATTTGACTATTTTCGTCAAGAAGATGGTAAGACCACTCGCCAATTTGGTGGGTTAGGTTTGGGACTTGCTATTGTCCGACATATCACTGAAATGCATGGTGGTACTGTTTGCGCGGATAGTCTTGGTGAAGAACAAGGAGCAACTTTCAGCATTAGCATTCCCCTGATGTTAACACAAAGCAACAAGAGTCAAGACGATGGTATAAATACAGATGTCTCCCAAAACTTGCGATCGCTACAAGGTGTTCGAGTTTTATTAGTTGACGATGAGATTGATACTCGCCAACTTATAGCCTTTCTACTCCAGCAGTCAGGAGCAATTGTGACCGATGTCGCTGCTGCTGATGAAGCACTGGCGACTCTAGAAAAGTATACACCAGACATATTAATCAGTGATATCGGAATGCCATGCGTAGACGGCTATATGTTCATACGTCAAGTGCGATCGCTCTCATCAAAGCAAAGAGAAATTCCAGCGATCGCCCTCACTGCTTATGCTGGAGAAGCAAATCAAGAACAAGCACTTTCAGCAGGTTTTCAAAAACATATTTCCAAACCCGTTGAGCCAGAAAAACTGATTCAGGCGGTGGCTGATTTGATTCAACGCCCTTAGGGAGATGGGAGAATGTCAAATTTCTCTTTCCCCCTACACTCCTACACCCTCATACCCCTACTTCTCAAACAGTTGTTTCACAAGATTAACTATTGTTTCTCTCGGTAAAAATCTGGGGACATTCACCTGTAATTGCAAATTGATACCACCAGGGACAACGTTCGATTGATCCTTTTCCAATGCTTGAAGTGCTTCACGCACAACGACTTCTGGCGAAGTGTAATTTTTACTTGCAGCATCCACCAAGGATGAAGGAAATTTAGCTTCTTTAAAAAATTCTGTATCTGTGGGACCGGGACAAACAGCTAAAACACGCACACCATGTTGACGATTCTCTGCCCACAGTGCTTCACTGAAACTCAGAACAAAAGCTTTGCTTGCTGCATAAACAGAAAAGTAAGGCATCGGTTGAAAAGCTGCTGTTGAAGCTAGATTAACAATGCTTCCAGATTTCCTCTGTCGCATTCCTGGCAAAAATTTTTGCGTTAAATCTACTAACGCTACGACGTTTAGCTGTATCATTTTAACTTGCTTTTCGTCGTCTACTCCAGTAAAATCACCGTATTCACCAAAACCTGCATTATTAATTAATAAATCAATTGTCAATCCCCTTGTATTAACGCCATCATACACTGCTTGTGCAGCATTTGGTACTGTGAGGTCTTGAACTATAACATCCACTTGAATTTTGTATTGCTCTTCCAACTCAGACTTAAGCTGTTTCAGTTTGTCTTCTGAACGAGCCACTACAACTAAATTTGTCCCACGGCTGGCTATTTCCCGCGCAAAAGCAGCACCAATTCCCGCCGATGCGCCTGTAATCAAGGCTGTTTTCATAAGTTTTACTACAGGGTCTTCTTATATCTTTACAAATTTTAACAAATTAAGTTTGGAAGCTAGGCACATCTTCACAACCTGCATAACCAGACTTGAGTAGTACCTATAGAATATATAGAAGTTGGCGTAACCAATGTATCTAAATAATGAATGGTAACAAACACTGAGAGTGTCCGTAAAATCCTAATTCTCACCGCCATTCCAGACGGACTGCGTTTGGATAAGGAGGTACGTTTAATTGAGGATGCGATACGTAGAGCAATCCACCGAGAGCAGTTTGAGACGAGAATCAGAATGGCTGTGCGATCGCAAGACATAAGAAGAGCGTTAGCAGAAGAACGACCCCACATCGTTCATTTTTGCGGTCATGGGACACCAGACGGTTGCTTGGTTTTGGAAGATGATGCAGGAAATCATAAACCCGTACCACCCCAGGGGCTAGCTGCATTGTTTAAGTTACACGCTGAATATGTCAACTGTGTCGTCCTCAATGCTTGTTATTCAGAAAAACCTGCATTGGAGATTAGTCAATACATTAATTATGCGATTGGAATGAACCAACCGATTGGCGATAAACCAGCCATTGTTTTTGCTCAGGGGTTTTATGATGGGCTTGGGTACGATAATGAAGATAATATCATCAGAGCTTATGACGAAGGATTGGTTGCCATTCAAATCGAGGACTCATCGAGCGAGTCGATACCAGTTTTGAAAAGAAAAGCTTATTGGTCAGATTCTATACCTGACAATTCTACAACAGAACCAACCACAATCTATATCGAACGACCTCCTATTGAGGAAAAGTGTTATCAAGCAATTTTGCAACCAGGGGCGCTGATTCGGATTAAAGCTCCCCAGAGGATGGGTAAGACTTTGTTGAGTGAGAAATTACTGGACTATGCTAGAGGTCAGGGATACAAAACAGCAAAATTAGATTTGAAGCTGGCTGATGAATATACTCTTGAGAATTTAAAAAATTTCTTACAATGGTTGTGCGTTGATGTTTCTGACAGTCTAGAATTAGAAGTTAAGTTAGAGAAATACTGGCAAGATATTTATGGTTTAAATAAAAACTGCACTCGTTATTTTCAAAAGTATTTATTATCAGTTCTAGAAACTCCCCTCGTCTTCGCTATAGATAATTTTGAAAGACTGTTTGAACATCCTGAGATATTCCCCCAATTCTGCTTGCTACTGCGAAGTTGGTACGAAAATGCTAAACAAGGAGATAGGGTCGGGAATATTTGGAAGAAGTTACGGCTGGTGGTGGTTCATTCCACAGAAGCTTATCCTACCTTAGATACCAATCATTCTCCATTTAATGTGGGAATACCGATGGAGTTACCGGAATTTAATCAACAGCAGGTAGAAGTCTTGGCGAAGGAATATGGAGTAGGAAAACAAGGGTTGACTCAACTGATGGATTTGCTTGGGGGACATCCCTACCTTATCCAACAGGCGTTGGCTAACCTCAAAGCTCAGCAAGTCACCTTAGAGGATCTGATGAATCTTGCGCCCACAGAACAAGGAATTTTCAGCGACCATTTACGTCAGCAATTGTGGCATTTACAACATAATCCTCAGTTAGAACAAGCATATCAAAAAGTGGTGACGGCAAATGAACCCGTACGATTAGATGCGGAAGTTGGGTTTAAGCTACACAGTCTGGGATTGGTGAAACTCAAAGGTAATGATTGCATTCCCAGTTACGATTTATACCGAAAGTACTTTTCTGAACGTTTGGGGTAGGTGAACTATGCTTGATGAATACCGATTTTCTGGAAGTCTACCTGAAGATGCAACGACTTACGTCACCAGAGAAGCAGACCGCGAATTGTATGAAGGATTGACCACAGGAAAGTTTTGTTATGTCCTTAATTCCCGACAAAGTGGTAAGTCGAGCTTGCGTGTAAGAACCATGCGTCGCCTTAGAGATTTGGGTGTCGAGTGTGCGGCTATTGACCTGTCGGCTGGAGGTATTCAGAATGTCCCACCAGAACAATGGTATGCAGATTTGATTGATACCTTGATTGATAGCTTTGGATTGGATTTAGATTTGGAAGATTGGTGGAGCGAAAATCAATTAAATTCACTGGTGACAAAATTTCGTAAGTTCCTTGAAGAGATATTACTTACTGAAATTCAAGAAAATATCGTTATCTTTATCGATGAAATTGATAGCGTCCTCAGTCTCGACTTTCCCACGGATGACTTTTTTGCTTTTATCCGTTCTTGTTACAATCAGCGTGTCGATAATCCCAATTATAATCGCCTCTCCTTCTGTTTGTTGGGAGTTGCCTCACCCAGCAATTTAATTTCAGATAAAAAACGCACACCTTTTAACATCGGTCAAGCCATCAGCCTCAAAGGTTTTCAACTACATGAAGTTGAGCCGTTAGAGAAGGGATTGCGTGGAAGGTTTGGTGACTCCCAAGCCGTGATGAAGGACATTTTACATTGGACGGGAGGACAACCGTTCCTTACCCAAAAGCTGTGTCAATTTATGGTGGAGGAATCTTGTTGCGAGAATCCACGGACTGTCGAACAAGTTGTGCAGCGCCGCATCATTGAAAATTGGGAATCCCAAGACGAACCGGAGCATTTGAGGACTATACGAGATAGAATCTTGAGAGACGAGCAGCGGGCTGGGTATTTACTAGAATTGTATCAACAAATTCGACAGGAGGAGAAAGCTGAAATTACAGCAGATGATACCTTAGAACAAAGCGAACTACAGCTTTCAGGATTAGTCGTTAGGAAGGAGAATAAGTTAAAAGTTTACAATCCTATTTATAGAGAAATATTTGACCAAAGTTGGATTGAAACGCAATTAAGGAATTTACGTCCCTATTCTGAAAGTTTCCGGTTTTGGGTGGCTTCTGGTGGTACTGACGAATCACGATTGTTGCGAGGGAAAGCGTTACAGGATGCTTTAAAATGGTCGCAAGATAAAAGCCTCAATTATCAAGATAGGGAGTTTTTGGCAGCTTCTGTTGCTAAAGAGAAAGAAGAGGCGATCGCCGCATTGGAAAAAGAAGCTCGGTTAGAACGAGAGAAGAAGGATAGGGAAGCGGTAGAAAAAAGGAATTTGGTATTAGCTCAAGCTAATAAGAAAGCACGACAGCGGATACGTATTGGTGGGATTGTTTTAGCTGCAACTTTATCAGTAGCAGGAATTTTAGGAGTTTTAGTATATGGTTCTGCTAAGCAACTTATAATAACTCAAAATTATCTTATGAACGTTGGAACTTTAGCTGAACTAGCAGGAAAACTCAAAGATAAAGGTTTGTATGATGAAGCTAAAGAATTACTTTCACAAGCAGGTCAATCTGTTAACATTCAAGATGAAAACCTCAAACAAGATATTCTACATATAGGAATGGCTTATGCGTATTTAAAGCTTAAAGATCCAAATTGGCAAACAAACGTAAATAATTCTCTTAATAAGGTAGAAGTTAGAAACAATAATGAGTCTTATGAAAGCCTACAAATTCAGATTTTAACTTTGAAAACGCAAGGCAATTTTCAAAAAGAAGAGCAAAAAGAAACTGAAGCATTAAAATCTTATGAAAAAGCTTTTAGTCTTTTCAGAGAATTGAAAAAGAAAACGGTTAACAACGGCAGAGAGATGAGTCCGAGCTTTAATGAAAAAATACTTTCAAATCAAAAAATTCTTTCAAAAGAATTTGTAGAGGCTCTTCATCGAGAATTTATCGATTTACTTGACGCTCCAAATCATAATAAAAAGCTTAAGGAAGCAGTAGAAAAATCTTTAAAAGAACATTTTTATGATGAATTGGCAAACTTACTAAAAAATAAGCAGTTTCGGCAAGCTGATGAAAGAACGTCTAAAATGATTTTATATATTGCAAGGCGAGAAAAAGAATATTACCTTGACTTAGAAGATATTAATAAATTTTCTTGTCCAGACTTGAGACAAATTGACAAGTTGTGGGTAGACAATAGTAACAAGCGTTTTGGTTTCAGCGTGCAAAAAAAGATTCTAACTGAAACCTTGGGGATTCGCAATTTGGAGAATATGTCTTACGAGGAATACGTCAATTTTGCCACACTCGTGGGGTGGTATAATGAGGAAAAGCGTGGCGCAGGAGGAGAAGTTGTGGAAGGAATGGGGGATAAAGAAATAAATTATACAAAGTTACCTAAGGGAGGGTTACCTTCTTCATCCATAGTCACTTTAAAAAATCTCACCCGACTCTCAGTGTTTAGTTACCTTCTCTCGCGCTGCGACTTGCCAACTGTAACATATAAGCGTTCCAGTTAGTTGTTACAATATCTTTACAAAAGCATTTTCTACGGATTTACAAGCATTTGGCGATTTTCGATACCTGGCGACCCTATCGGGAAGTGGCTGTTCCAAGGTAATCGCATCTGCCCTGGCGATGTTTTATTCTTCTTCCCCTTCACAATCTTGGGTAACAATTTACTTCCCCAGTGGTAGCTTTTCTCATGTTTAGGCTGCGGTTTGTACTTTTTACAAAAACCACGATACTTAGCAGCACACCGCCCTGTCGGGAAGTCAAAAGTCAAAAGTCAAACGTCAAAAATTTATTTATTCAACTTTTCTTTAGTCGTGACTATTGATTTAGCAATAATTTTAATCAACTGTTCGCATTCATCTAAAAGATTGTCTATCTTCTCTTGAGAAATTATTTCTGATTTAATTAATAGTTTCAACCAATATCTTGTTTCTCTTGCCTCTTTTAAAGCTATAGATTGTTTAGTAATAAAATCTTTATCGCTCTCAGCCGAACGAGATTCTTCAATATTAGCTCCGATTGATGTTCCGGCTCTGAATAATTGATTTGCTAACAATCTTGGTGTTCCATTTTGTTTATCTAAATAAGAGCAAAGCTTAGTTATTCTAACAGCAAATTCAAAATTTCTATCAGTAATTGGTATGTAATTACTCATTTTAAGCGTCAATCCTCATGCTAACATTTTAACATATTTTGATTCTTAAAATACTGATTTTGACTTTTGACTTTTGACTTTTGACTTCCCCGAAGGGGCTGGTTTGGTTTGAGTTCTCTTGGTTGGCGTGACATCGGGGTTGTTGTGTTGTAAGTTCTTAGAGGATGTTTGAAAAGTCCTTTCATCAGTAGCATGCACATTCAATATCCCCCTAAATCCCCCTTAAAAAGGGGGACTTTAATAGATTTTCCCCCCTTTTCAAGGGGGGCTAGGGGGGATCGATAAGTGCCTAAAATCACAGCCAACTACTTTTCAAACAACCTCTTAATGATTGAACACTATTTCGCAGTAATTTGTTATGTAATTCTCCAATGATGGATTGAAACACGTATTTCTTTATCCCGTTATCCTCAAAGATAGATAACCTTTTTAAAGACTAAGTAAAAGTAGGTAGGCACAATAAAACATTAACTATATTAAGTTTTGTAAAGAAGCTGGAAGCCTACTAACAACTAACAACTAACGACTAACAGCCTCAACGGACAGTTGTGTTTATTTACGCCGATTTACTTATATAACCCATGACAAAACAGAACTTAAAAGAACACGCAGGATTTACCGTAGGAGAAGAGGTGCGATACCTGCAAGGAACGAGAAAGGGAATGACAGCAATAGTTGAAAGCATTGCTCCCAGTCCAATCAGCGACAAATCCATTGTCTTTTCTTTGGTATTCGATAGTGGTGAATTACCAGCACATCTACAAACGCAACAAGTCACATTTCCGTATCATTGTGCATGGATTGAGAAGATTGAGAACACACACTAAGCGCAGGTTTTGACCAAACGTAAGGTTGAAAAGCCTTGTCTAAAGGAGTTTTAGCAATGTGGTTAGTGTAGTTGTGGATAATTTTCACAGCAATTCCTAAAATGACTTCCAAAACCTGCTGCTTTGTATAACCTGCGGCTAAAAACTCTTCAATTTCTCCCTCGTTCACCCAACCTCGCGCCTCAATCATCCGCTTTGTAAATAGCCGCAACGCTTGTAACTTCCGATCTGCTAGAGGTTGACCGTGACGGAGTGCTTCAATGTCTTCACTCCTCATCCCCATCATTTTTGCTAAACCTGAATGAGCAGCCATGCAGTAGCTACAGTCATGTTCATAATTAGCAGTCAAATAGATAACCTGTTGTTCAATGGGCGTAAAACTGGTCGTTTCAAATAAATCCCATAATATCATCCCTCCCTTCAAGACTGCGGGAGCTTCAGCAAGAATCCCCTCTAAATTTGGAAGCAAACCAAATGTCTCCACTGCATGGGTAAGAGCTTCCTTCGATGCTTCTGGTGCAGTTTCAATCGTATGAATCGTAAATTCCATAGATGACTTTTCCAATGAATTTCTAAGTAGACAAGCTTGTCTACTCATAACAGGTGCTAGTATAACCCTATGGAGACAAAGTTGTCTACTCAAATTTATGGCTACTGAATCAAGTACTGCACGTCAACAAATTTTAGAAACGGCTTCTCAACTGTTTTATCAGAAGGGAATTCAATATGTGGGAATCAATGAAGTTATTGCTGCATCTGGTGTAGCAAAGCGAACTCTGTATCGATGGTTTTCATCAAAAGACCAACTGATTGAAGAAGTGATGAAATATCGCGCCGCACAATGGTTACGTTGGTTTGAAGATACGGTTGCAGACAAAGGAAACACACCTAAAGAGCGGTTACTAGCAACTTTTGACGTTCTCCAGGGCTGGTACGCTGAGCCGGACTTCCGGGGTTGTCCATTTATCAATGCGGTCTTAGAAATCGCTGATGCTTCTCATCCCGCCCATCAAGTCTCAGTTAAGCTCAGAGAAGCTATCCGCACTTACATCATGCAGCTCGCATCTGAAGCAGGCGTGCGCGACCCCGCATCGTTTTCACAGCAGTATTTGCTTTTAATTGGGGGAGCTAGTTTAATGGCAACAATTGAGGGAAATCCCATTGGAGCGCAATATGCTAGAAATGCTTTGTCTGTTTTGATTGATGCGAGTAGTCCACCACAGAGATTATGACAGGTAAACCATTTTTAGGCTTATCCTCTCCTTCTCTTCCTCTGCGTTCTGGAGCGCCTCTGCGGTTGTTCATTCAACCTGTCAAAATGAGTGTGGTGGACTACTAGTTAAGCCCTAAATTAAAATTTGGGCTCAAAGCTCAAACCCGTTAAAACGGGTTAAAAGCTATAGTCAGTCAGATAAATCTGACTTTAGCTTCTCGCTGTAAAATTTTTTCTTGGCTCAAAACCCACGCAGTATTGAAGTGTAAGTAAGAACACAAGTATAAATTCTTGCTAGTAAAATGTCGTTTAAGTAATTAATCAGATTGTTCATTAGATGCTAAAATCATAGTTATAACCGTTACTGATGATCAAAATATTATCTTTAATCTAGAGGATTGAAAACATATATCTGAGAATAGCGAACGAGCGATCGCTTGGGCACTATATCTAACTCTACCTCATAGAATTCGGAACTTGATGAGGTATCATTCAAATACGTCATGGAATGAACAGACGACCTACTCCCATCCAGTTTTCAATATTCAGCAAAATCTCAAGAGTACAGTCAACACAACGATTTCGATACGCTCGATCTGTTAAAAATCGATCAGCGTCTCCAATCGTAATGACAGGAAGCGAATCCACAGTGTTTTCCTCACGAAGAACTTGCTCCAACGAGTCTTCACCCTTCATACTCCGATTAGCTGTGAGCAAAATCATTTGATTTGCTTGAGCAAACCGCCAAACAACTCTGTCGTTGCTGTCAATCGATAGGTTCATCTCCTTAAAGGTAACAAAACGAATCGGGAGTAGCTCTAACCAGCCTTGACTTGCAATGTTGCCGAATAATATCTCCGCATGTCCTCCTAAATTATGATCGACGAGAAAAATCATGCTTCTAACTCATGTCTCGCTTTTTGCTCTTGAAGTTTTGCCCAAAGAGCCTCTCGACCGGGCTTTGGCGGTATTGCTGCAACACGGGCGAAGTGTTCTCGATTGCGCTCTTCCCAGTACTGCTGAATTTCCTCCGCTTGCTTTAGAACAACTTTATACTCTGCTTCGACTTCAGTGCGATTAGCTTCAATATAGGATAGAGCCGCGTCAATTTGATCGTCTGCAAGGTCAAACAGAGCACGAATGAACTTGGGTGGATACTTAGCTGTTACATAGTCCATCACGTCATAGAGGGTGATGCGAGTACCTGCGATTGTGAGTCCTCGCTCTGTACGAATGATTGCAGATTGTTCATTAGATGCTAAAGTCATAGTTATAACCGTTACTGATGATAAAAATATTATCTTTAATTTAGAGGATTGAAAACATATATCTCAATACTACTCGGTTAATAGTCAAGAAATAAATTTCGCAAGCTAAAGCTAAAGTCAGATAAATCTGACTAAACATGGCTTTGAACCCGTTTTAACGGGTTTAAGCTTTTAGCCCAAATTTTAATTTAGGGCAAAACCTCCAAGTATTGACCTCTAATTTATCTAAAATAGCGAACGAGCGATCGCTTGGTCACTGTCTCACATTTCTACAGTGTCGATATATTAGTCACGCGTTAGGGGAAAAACCCAGGTTCTATGGTCGCAAAGATTCATTTTCCGTGTTCGTCAACTCCAAGAAACCGGGTTGCGTGGCATTTTTATACCGACACTTTAGGGCGCGATCGCAAGATTGCCTGTGAAGAGCTTAAGTCCTTGTTATAATACGAAGTTGACCCAAACAATTAAGACTGTGGTTAAATGTACAATGGCGTTTAAGTAATTAATCAGGAGGTTATCGAATGCAAACCTTAAAAGCAATTTATGAAAATGGTGTATTTCGCCCCTTAGAAGAACCTGAATTAACTGAAGGACAATTTGTCCAAATAATAGTTGAACCTACCACTCCTCTTAGTCCTCAAGATATGTTACAACTTGCTGCTCAAGTTTATGAGGGATTGTCCGCAACAGATATTGACGAAATTGAAGCAATCGCCTTGAATCGAGACAATTTTTTCTCTGATAGAACTGAAATATGAGCCAAGAACCAGTGCTTTTAGATACTGATACGCTATCACTTATTCTGCACCAAAATCCTCTATAAAATGACATCAGATATAGTTGCGATCGCTTTTTGGGTTAGAGGACTTAGAACTTATACCATACCTGCTTGAAAAATCTGATTGGCGGTGAGATTTAAGTCAGGAAAAGTTTGAGACAAAATACGTTCGTTGTCTCGAAACTTACTTATTTGATATTCTCCATCCACCAAGTTACAAACACAAATTGTTGACTGTTTGGGATTCCCGATAAAATTACGTCCACCCAATGCTGCATAGTCTACAATCCAATATTCACAGATACCCATTTCCTCATAATCAGCATATTTCAAGTGATAATCGTCTCGCCAGTTAGTTGATACAATTTCAATCACCAAAGGTATTGATGCACCTAAACAGAGGGTAGATTCTTTTTTCCATAATTTTTCATTGGTTAGATTCGCACGGTTTAGCACCAATACATCTGGAAAATAACCAGAATCTTTTTTATGTGGTCTAACTATAGCTTGGTTAGGAATCAAGTAGTTCAGGTTTAATCGGTCAATCGCAGCACTAAGCTTGATGGTCAAAAATCCTTTAACTTCTTCATGTTCTCCAACTGGTTGTGCCATTTCAATAATATTTCCATTATGTAATTCGTAACGTACCCCGGAATTTTCAGGTAGCCAATCGATAAATTCCTCGAAGGTAAAAAGTTTAGGTAGGGCTTGGGTCATGGCTAGTGAAAGTTACTGATGATAAAAATATTATAGCGATTCCCATTCCAGTGAGGTACAGCAAGAAAAAATTAACCGCAGATGAACGCAGATAAACGCAGATAAATTTGTACCTCAGTAGACTAGGAAACGCTATATCTCTAATTCAATACTACTTGGTTAATAGCCAAGAAATAAAGTTCACAGCTTTTACCTAAAGTCAGGTTTATCTGACTAAACATGGCTGTTAACCCGTTTTAACGGGTTTAAGCTTTTAGCCCAAATTTTAATTTAGGGCTTAACAGACAAGTATTGATCTCTAATTTATCTAAAATAGCGAACGAGCGATCGCTTGGTCACTGTCTCACATTTCTACAGTGTCGATATATGAGTCACGCGTTAGGGGAAAAACCCGGTTTCTATCGTCGCAAAGACTCATTTCCGTGTTCGTCAACTCCAAGAAACAGGGTTGCGTGGCATTTTTATACCGATACTTTAGGGCGCGATCGCAAGATTTCCTGTGAAGAGCTTAAGTCCTTGTTATAATACGAAATATTTATTCTGTAGTCATTAACTGCAATAGTTATGGCACCAGCTGCTCCGAAACTCCTGACATTCGATGATTTTATCGCTCGGTATGGAGATAACGAGCATTACGAATTGATCGACGGCATATTATTAAACTGAAAATATCCTGGTAAACTCTTAATGATGACACAAACTACATTTAAAGTTCAAGCTTTTTGGGATTCAGATGCAGAAGTCTGGGTTGCAACTAGCGAGGATGTGTCTGGATTAGCAACAGAAGCTTCTACGATAGAAATTTTAACGCAAAAGCTTCGAGAAATGATTCCAGAACTCCTTCTTCTCAACTCTATTGTGCCTTCTGACTATATGGGTTCTATCACTTTTGAGTTAATCAGCCATCGACAAGAGTAAGCTTCCTCATCTTCTAATGGTTCCATCACAAAGCCAAAATAAAATCTAGCTACTCTTGGTATCCAAACTTGGTTTGTTATATCTTCATTTAATGTATCTTCTGGATTTATGACAAACACATATAAGTCACAATCAATAAAGATTGTAGTAAAGAAAGATTTTTCAGGATTTTTTAGGGATAGTTTTAGCTCTTGCAAAAGTTGAGCGTGACTTTTTCCTTCAACAAGTCTTACTTGTCCTTCTTCTACTTGTTCGGTTTTTCCATTTGCATTAACAGTCATAGTATCATAGTAAACCTCTACAGGTCTGCACAATTTCTGAAAAGCTAACAAAAAGATTTTAACTAGCTCGATAACATAATTATTTAAAGAAGCTACAGATTGGTCATCTGCTACACCAATATCTATTTGCCAATGACCAGTTTCTTCTTTAAATCCAAATGTTGTTTTTTGGAAAATCTCTTTAAATTGACTTTTCATTTTAGCTCCTCAGTAAGACGCTTAAATCGCCAATTGGGTCTAAAATCACCTGACTAAAATTGGCTGTAAGCAGCCGCTAGGGGTGCTAATCTAGTTTCGAGTTGGGTAACAACTGCACGGTCAAACTCAGACCACACTCGTTTTCTCCCAAAGACACAGGGCTGCAAAATTCCCCAAAGTTGACCATTCCAAATAAGATGGGAGTGAATGAGGGCGCGGTGTCCAAAATTGTTAAGCTCAAATTCCCTGTTGACAACTTCTGGACTAGCGGTTTCTACATCTTCTACGTATACGGAAGGGTCAGTTCGTAAAGCAGCGGCGAATAGGGGGTCTTCTTCTGCTAAAGATGCTCGTTCTGAATACCAATCGGAGTCTAAAACTTCTGGAATGTCTTGGTTTCGCCGCCAACAATAAGCTATTTTGGCAACTTTGGTTTGAGGGTTCCTTAGGTAGAGGAAACAGCGATCGCACTTAAGTACTTCCCCCAGCACAGGAAGCAAAGCGGTGAAAACAGTATCTGGCTCATGATGTGTTTCTAAAATATTTTGGATAGCTTCTGGTAGGGCGAAGTTAGTCATTTATTGTTAACCAAGCAGTATTGCATCGACAATGGGTTGTAAAAAACAGCTTAATACTTCTTCAAAGAGGCTTTAAAGCAATCATATTCAAGATCCCCCTAAATCCCCCTTGAAAAGGGGGACTTTGAGAGTATTTTCCCCCCTTTTTAAGGGGGGCTAGGGGGGATCATTAAGTGCCTAAAATCACAGCCAACCACTTTTCAAACATCCTCTTAAATTCAAAACGATTTTACCGCTTACAGTTTCTTTTTATTCTGGTAACCAACAATCGTAAATCAAATTTCTAAAGATATCTAATTTATCTGCGTTCATCTGCGTTCATCTGCGGTTTATTAATTCAAATATATACTGCACTCAATCAAAAACCGCCATATTCAAAAGTTAAGAAGAACGAAAAAGCACCCGCCCCGAAAGCACCTCATCATTTATCTTTGCATAAACCCGCAAACAAGCAGACACCTCCCCCCGCACACCACCAATATCCAATTGCAAATCATCCTTCGACCAATTGAAGACATCCGCATAGATTCCCCACAAAGGACGAATCTGTACCGAATAACCCCCATGACGCGCCATCTCTACCACTGAATCAAGAGTACGTCTCGCCTCTTGTTGCAGTTTACCCCACCAGGAGTAGCGGTCAGCACAGGGTAAATAAACCAATGAATGAATCGCCTCATCTAAATCTAGCCTCGCACGCAATGCTAGTGTGGGGTCCTCACCATCAGCACTTGCTTGTACTCTTTGAAAACGATCTAAAAGTGCAGTTATATATTTAGACTTTTCCGATTCTGAATTTAACGACCTCACACCAAATCTATCCACACTTTTCAAAGCATGGTGCAAACAGGGGTCTATTTCCATCAATTTGAGACAAGTCGAGACTACCCCAGCTAAAATATTTATTTCCTCCCCATGCATTTTCACCATCAAACGGGAATCAAAACCAACTTGGTCTGACAACCACAATCCCGTCGCATTGACCCCTCCTGTCAACCCAGGGTAAACACACTCATTGCGAACAAAAGGAAGTGACAAGTGTAGTACTTGGTTTTCCACAGCACCTATTTGACTCACTGCTTTTGTAATATGTTCTCGCCATCCATGCGCCATTTTTTCAGGAACTCGCAATAGCAGAAGTTGTATCTCGTTCCATAAATCCGCATCATTGGTACTATGGAAGTGATATTGACCAATGTAGTTCGATAATTCGCGATCGCACACCAAAGTCTCAGCAATGGGTTTCAGTTTCAACTCACCCATAACATCACCAGGAACTACCACTTCTGGAAACTCCAGCCCAATTCCACTACTTTCTATTGGAGTCAGGTCAGAATTGTGTAACTCAGACGAACTTGATACAACTGGTTCTAAAACATCCTCCCAAGAAGAACTATCCTCTACAGGTAGAATATTTTTATCACTAACGGACTCCGGTGTAGAGACTGATTGCAAAAGGACATCCAACTCCTTCAAAAATTCTTCACAAACAATCCTTCCCGAATCATGGCTAGCCGTATTTAAAGCTTCTTGTAATTGCGATCGCAGTCCACACAACCCCAACCGCAATACCCAAGCCAAATTTGAATTTTCTACTTCCAATAACTTGCTCAAGTGCTGCATAATATCTCCGGTTTTATTAGGGGTGTAAGGGGGTAGGGGTGTAAGGGGGTAGGGGATATTTTCAATTTCTACCAAGGTATTGTCCTTTTTCTTCTTCACCTACACCCCCACACCCTTACACCCCCACACCCTCATTAATGTTCTCCCGAAAATGGGTCGCGTTCTGCTTTAACATCATTAGGTTGTGCTTGGAGAGCGTCTCTAAAAACACATCCTTCTTCCTTAAGAGACTCTGGATTTGTTGATGTCCAATAAGGAACTTCAAAAGCATGCACTCTCACAATTCCCTTCTCATTCATAGAAACATAATACCGACAGGGATACTCAGTTTTTACTTCTGGTTCCGGTAATTGTCCAATCAATTCCCATTTATTCGATTGAGGGTTACGAAATTGGAAGTAGAAAGTGTGTTTTCTACTCGAAGGAAATGGAGGTAATTCGGTAATTAATCCTCGTCCTTGTGGTTTGACAACGCCATCATTATAGCGAAAAACTCTTACATTTTTGCTGTAATCTTTCTCACTACTAAACAATACAGTATGAGCATCTGTTTTTAAAGCATTTGCAGATTCAGCCACATTCACAGCAATATCACAAACCACTTTGTTATCCTCAGAAATCACTGCTGCGACTCCTACAGATTTTGCAGCATCAAGACAGGGAACATTGACAGGAATGACGTAATGAGGAGGTCCTTGACAAAGCAGTAAGTCAATATCTAGTTTTTGATTAATTTCAAACTGAACTTTGATGAGGTTTTTAAAATCTTCCTCACTCATGTCCAAGTTCTTTCTCAATGCGTCCCCGTTGTAACTCCCCCAAAGTTGGGGCTTGATATTCTCAAAGTCTTGACGGATAATATTATTTGTCAACTGCATACCTTGCCAATTGCTGCGATATTTTGCCATTGCATCATTGGCTTGGAGTTGATAAAGTTCTTGACCTGCTTGGAAAATAGGGTCTAAATTTCCACCAATCACTTCTCTTTTAAAAGAGCATGGTAAGAAATAAAATAGATTCTTAACATCAATATAAAGTTGATTGGCTCCTCTTTTCAGCAATTCTTTGGATTCTTTAGGAGCAAAGCCCAATTGTCTGAGTTTTTCAGCAAAGCAAGCTCCCGCAGAGGTAGCCAGTTTTGTGTATTCAGGTTCAAAGGTGACTCTTTCTTCATTCCAAACAAAGTAGTCAGACTTACTAAAGACCCGGTATAATTCTCGTTCCACAAGTTCCAGGTTACAAGTTTTTCCTGATAAAATTAACCAATCAACTTGCTCCTTCTTCTTATCAGAAGACTTGCTTCCTAAAGCATTTTCTATCAACCCTTGGGCGATTCCAATGGCTTCTTTAATGACGGGAGATATCGCCCTTTCAAATTGTTCGACGGTAATCGTGACACTCAGACTATCCACAACTTTACTGGGTAATTGAATGTCATTTTGTTGCAGCAATTCGGAAATTTTCTGACCGTCAAGAACAAAAATAGGTTCATGACCATCTTCTCGTTTTTGTCCTAATGTAATCTTGGCAATTTCCGCTTGTTCCCACAAAGTGTAAAAGGCTTGAGCGCGAGCAGACGAATATTTCCAACGGGTCGGTAAAACTTTTTCAGCAGCATTTAATGCATCTTTGTAAGCATCGCCTTCGCGAATTTCTCTATCAACGTAACCCAATAAACTACCAGGTTGAAACTTCCCATCACTGAGGAAATAATCGCTCAATTCCTCTGGTTGGACTTTCAAAGCATCTTTGGCTAAGCGTTCTTCCGTCACTGCTGTGAGCAAACAATCTGCGATCGCAGCTTTCAAAAGCAAGAACAACCGCAGGGTAATCAATTCACCCCCCAACTGTAAATGACCGGAAGAACCCAAAAGTTTAGGAGTTAATTTATAGTAACGTCCGCCATCCCCTCTATCTTCTCCCGGTTCAAACGGGTTAATTTCTTCCAAGGTGAGACGAATCAGCGCCAAGTCAGTTGTTCCCCCACCAATGTCTAATACAAGAACATTTTGCCACCATTTGTCTCCATCGTATCGACACCGGGTTTTGAAAGACTCAATCCCCACATTTAAATCACCGCCAAACTCCCGCCAGAGAAAAAACAAAGCCACAGACACGGCTTCATCATAAGCCATTTGCACATCTTCGATCCCCAGTTGTCCCACCAAGCTCTCAATTTCTCGACGGACAAAGGGAGAAGCAATGGTGGGGTAAGTCACCACAGCACGGTAAAATTTTCCTTCCGAACATTTCCCAGGGTAACGTTGGCGATACTTCTCTGTGAGTTCTATCAGTTGAGAATAAGCTGCTTGTAGGAGTTTGTTGACTTCAATCGTGTCTTCCTTCCCATTCAACGAAATTTTGAAAGCGCGTTCTTGACCAAAATAACGCTTGGGTGAGTGGAGGAACTGTCCTTCAATGTCATCACCATTGGCGATCGCATCCAATCTGTGTTGTCGAGCTTGTTCCCCCAACATCACCTTAACCTTTCCTGGTGCATCCTTAGGTAAAGAAGGTTCCAGATTGACAACTTCTAACTCACTGGGAATTTCACTCAAACGACGGTCTTTATCCAATTCTACAGATATCAAACTTTGCCACTCTAAAGGAGGAACGCGAAAAACTTCGTGATATATCTGATTCAACCTTTTGCTAGCAGCGCGACGGAACCAACCCAAGCGTTTACTCAAACCAATTTCAATCTGGCGGATAGTCTCCAGTAAATCAGTACTATTCACACCCCGAAAGAGTTGGTCTCCTAAAGACTGACGATTTGCAGGATTAACATCTTTCAAATCCTGACACAGTTCATTTAAAAACTTTTGCCATTCTAAATCCCAAGCATCCCGACTGATACCGGGTACATCATCCACAGGACATTGATTTAACCATACCGCCATCCGTGAGCGCAAGCGTCCCTCCTGTTCTGTGGGTAAACCATCGGGAGTGACGATGACTTTCGGGTCATAGAGAGTGACTGTAGAATTCGACGTACCAAAATCAATCGCAAACCAACCAGGGTAAGTCAATTCTGGCTTCTGATTTTCAATAACGGGTTCCGGTTTAAAAAAAGGAACGGGGAGTTGTGGGAATTGTGGTGTATCTCTGACAGACATTTGGGTGACTATATCCTCTTTTGCTGCGTAAGTCCAGATTTTGCATTCTGCGATCGACGTTTGAACTGCTTGTAGGTTCGGGTTACCAACTTCATCAGAACTAAAGTACTCCACACTCACCTGTAAAGTGCAGTTTACCCCTTGTGGTAAAGGTTCCTCCCACCGACAATCGGATTGCTTTAACCGCTGTGGTGTTGAGAGTCTGAGGAGTTTATTAGTTGTAAAGTTGACACTTTTATAAGCAGATTGTATTTGAGAAGCTAATTCTTCTGGAGTTCCACTGACGGAAATATCAATCCGGGAGATGTAAGGAAGATTAACAAAGTCAGTTGGTTGAATTTCAATAACTGGTAGAAGCAACAGGCGATCGTCTTTGACTCGCAGTTGATAGCGGTTTAATAATTCGATTTTAACTGGCATTGTTCATTAATTAGGGTGTGGGGTGGGTGTTGTTGTGTGTTTTATTGCTCCTTTTCTTATCCGAGATTACTTTTTTAATGAACCGCGAAGACGCGAAGGACACAAAGAAAGAAGAAGAGCTGAAGTGCTTACTGTTCTGGATAAGAAATTGTGGGGATGCGGGAAAGGGTTTCTAACCAGGGGGGGAGGGGGGTGGAGGTTTGTTCTTCTGCGGCGATGTATCTTAGTAAGGGTTCGTGTTTGGATTTGAGAAGTTCTTGGAGGTTGTCTACTATTTCTTTTAAGGCTCTGGAGAAGGAAGTTTTGACTTGTTTGGTTAATTCGCTGACGTATTGGATGAGGTGTAGTCCCGCGCTGCTGGTGATTTCGTCGCGTAATCTCAAAACGGCGATTTGGTGATTGAATGGTCTGGGGGGAACTGGGAATTTTTTATCGAGACTCCAGTCGAAGATTTGACCGTTTTGGTGTTTTTCGTCTTTTCGTGCGAGGGGAAATAAGATGTCGGCGTTGATGGGAGCAGCACTTTGTGCGAGTCCGCTGTGTTGGATAATAAGATTTTGCCATCTTTTTGCGGGGTCTACAGCGCGGAGGAGGTTTCTGAAAAGGCGAACTTGACTTCTCCCAAATTGTTTTTCGATGTTTTGTTCTTGTTCTTGTTGCAAAATTTCGCTGAGGTTGTTTCTTTCTCGTTGAACATCGGTGGATAGTTTGCTGAACAAGTCGGTGACTGCTTCTGTGGTGCGTTGGTGAGCAAAGTTTTGCATTTCGCTAATGGTGTTGACAAAGGCTGTGTAAAAATCGTCACTTTTGGTAGGGATGGAGTCGTCAACTTCGTCTTCCTCAAAGAAGCTTTCAGTTGTTGTGAGGGAGATGGTTCCATCTTTGGTTCTGTCGAATAGCAATGTCCACTCACTCCAGTCAAAGAAGATTTTATCGGTGAGTTCTTCTTTAACAACATCGCTGACTGATACACCATTGCGATTTTTCAATATGGGCTGTCTTTCTAAGTCTTCTTGGAATTTTCTGTAGGTGGTGACTAGGTTTTCTATCGCTTCTCGCAGGGTGAGAAATGCTTGACTTTCGACAACGGGGATATAGGATGGGATTTCTTCGAGAAGATTTTTCATGCTGGTTTGTTCTTTCCGCAAAGCTTCAGCGGCTCTTTGCGTATCTTCTACCAGTTGTTTCATCCCATGTACGGCTACGTGTTCTCTGAGTAAATATCGCAATCGACTCATACCACCGTCTTCCGCATAATCACCGAGTTGTTTGTGGAGGATGCTGGATGAAGGAAGCATTGTGCTTAATTCTCGCCATTGTTCCCGCAGTTGGAATTCTTCTGGTTTGTTGGGTTTGTCTAATTCTGGTAAGAATTCTGTGGAACAAACTTGTACAAGGGAGGATTGTTCTGCTAGTTTGGTTAAGCCGTAAAGTTGGGATAGCAGGACGATATTCTTTTTCTCGGTGGTTAAATTGTTGGCGCTAGCGATGGTGAGTTTGAGAATGTTGAGTTCGTCGAGGACTGTTTCTTCAGAAAGCAGTGGTTCGTCGATAAGGTTGGCGATCGCTCGTTCATCACTACCAGATAAAGGAAGTTGGTTGAACCTTCCTACCCCAACGATAATTCTGTCTCTCAAGTCTTGTCCCTTATCTCGTTCTAGCATACTACGGATTTTGGCTGCGGTTGCGCCACCGGGATATCTACCATTGAGTAGCAGTAGGATAGTTTGTACATCTCGCAGTTCCCGTAAGGACAAATAAGCGTCTCTCACACCAGAATCCGCAGCACCCAATCCCGGAAAATCTAAGAGAATAAATTCATTTGTCCCTTGTAAAGAAGACAAATCCCAAATTTGCTTTGAAACTTCAACAGTGACATCGATTCGACGAATCAGGGAGAAGCTACTCCGCAAGTCTTTAGCTGATGGTTGCGTCAGGGTTTCCCAAGGTTGGGGCGCAGTTGGTAATTCGTCAAACCTTGATTCTAAAATGTTCATGGGTGGCTCGGCTAGTCTCAACCCTTTTTGATCTGTGGTTGTATCAATTTTGTAGCTTTTGCCACAGATTTCTTGACCGTATGTGCTATAGGTACGAAGAAAAACTACCAGTTCCCGAATTAGAGAACGCAGTTCTAAGCTTTGAACTTTCCATGCGTGCTCGCACCATCTGAGAATACCCGTTTCATCCACCCGAGTTGTTGGAGATAAAGTTTTTAGGACAGTCAGTAGTGTAGGAGGTAAATTTGCTGCTTTTGCGCGTTGTTCGGCTTCCTCTAGCATATAACGCAAGCACTCTCTCACACCTTCATGAGAAAGATACTCAACAGTGAACTGGCTAATGTTCGTGGTTTGGAAGTCCGGTTGTTGAACGAGGTGAATCGCTGTCACATTACCTGTGGTGGGGGTTTCACTGACAGGTAATGCATCAGCATAACCAATGAGACTTCCTAGAAGAAGTGTTTTTCCGCTGCTGAATTCTCCCATAATACCAATTTTGACTGGGGAGGAAGCTAGTTCTACGGTTCTTGCTGCGGACTGTTGGAGGCTGAGAATACTTTCATGAAGAGTGCTTGGAACCCAGCTGTCTTTGGGAGGTGGGTTTTGCAAGACTAACTCTAGGCTCTGGAGTACAGATTCTCCATACTCTTTATAGCGGCGTAATTGCTCTACTGCCATATCGCTTTTCATAAACTTTCCCATTTTTTTCCATGATATTTCGCACTTCGGTTAGCTAAAACCCAGCCATTCCCTT
Organism: Scytonema sp. PMC 1070.18; assembly: GCA_035967975.1. Taxonomy (GTDB): domain Bacteria; phylum Cyanobacteriota; class Cyanobacteriia; order Cyanobacteriales; family Nostocaceae; genus Scytonema. The sequence goes on along the minus strand of JAWQFQ010000019.1, from coordinate 17,470 downwards.
TGTAAATTATGAAATATACGACACGGGCGATCGCTGTGTTTTGTTTTTTTTACCATTAAAGTTAATGGTTCTTCAATTTCTATAATTTGTTCCTTATTCTCCGAAAACAAAGATTTTTCCTTCCTTCTATCTACAACAGGTACCTGTTAGCATCAGAAAGGCTAAAAATTTACTAAAAATGCGACGCTAGTTTTTGATTATGAGCCAGGAAGAAATCATTCGTCCCCGTCCCCGTCCCCAACTCCCAACACAACCCCAACCTCAGCCCCAACCCGAACCCCAAACCCAATCAGAATCAGGAGAAACCCCTCGTCCCCGTCCCCGTCCCCGGTCAGAACGCTCGGATTACGATTACCCAGAACCGGAACCAGTCTTTGAGCAACATATTCGCCTGTTGGATGTCACCAGCCTGGAAGGACGTGTTATATGTGAGTGTTGGCATTGCAAAGAAGGTTTGTTGATTCAGCATCAGCGGGAACCACAACAGGAAGTAAAAGTCACTTGTCCCCATTGCGGTAGAGTCGCGATTAAGCTACAGATAGCAAAAATACTGTCGGTCATCGGTATTCCCTCCCCTTGGAAATGAAGAGCAGTGTTAGTGGTTAGTGGTTAGTGGTTAGTTGTACATGAGAACAGGGTGTGGGGTGGGAAAGAAATTTACAATTTTTTAATGTAAAAAAGCACAAATAGCTACTAACCACTAACTACTAACCACTAAGTTCGATTTCTCTCATAATGCTAAAAACCCGGTTTCTTTGAGAAGCCGGGTGTGTTATTAATTCTGTCCAACTACATAGGGACTTCCAGATAAAAAAGTATACCATAATTTTTTGTGGTACCAATATAGGACGGGCGAGGACGCCCGTACCACAAGATGGATAATTTATTTCTTGGAAAGACCTTAGTAACTACAAGTCTTGATTACGATACGAATTTATGAAATGTAGTACTTAGTAATTACTTTTGTTTGCGAAAAGTTCAACGTCAACTATACTATATGGAAGTGCTGTATCCCATTTATAGAAAAAATAGGTCGTGCTCCCGCCATTTCGTAGGTTGAATCACTACACGTCTCTCTGCGATCGCATCCCCTATGGGGGGGCTGTGCTTGTCGGCTTTCCAATGTGGGGAATCCGGAGAATGTCAATGCGAGTAATGCTATTGTGAGGTAAAATTTCATAGATTGGTTCAAATTGCAGTGAGTCAATCGGGGAAATGAGCGTTAGAGATTGCCGTCCTTGGCGCTCGCTTCCCCGCTAATTACTTCTTCAGCAATTTGGCAGCCTATCGGGGATATAGTTGTATTAATTAGTATCCTTTACTGCTTTTTTACAATCGGTATTAACAACGCCCAATCTCAGGACCAGAAAATGAGGTTTCTTCTGTCTTATCTACCCTGTCAACAGCCTTCGGTTCACAAGTTCAAATCATAGCGAATATTCTCTTCATAGAAATTTAATTTATCCATGAATTTCATGTGATAAATGAGACTAACTTGTACTGGTGTGGCTCAAGTCGTTAAACTTAGGCTACGATATCCCCTGTTAGCTTCAATAACGAGGGGTAGCGTAGGTCTAACACGAGTATGATAAAAGAACTCAACACACGGGATAGGGACAATCTTATTACTATTACCGAACAATTCGCGCTTCAGAGAAAGGTTACGGGCATTCAAGGGGTTGGCAATGGTAATATTAACGACACGTTTTTAGTTTCTTTAGATGACTCGATAGAACGGCATTTTATCCTGCAGCGCATTAACACACAGGTGTTCCGAAAACCCCAACTGATTATGCAAAATATGCGTATTTTCACAGAGCATATTCACAATCGGTTACAAGTTACCCCTCTAGACCGCCGTTGGGAAGTTCCTCGCGTGTTGTTGACTAAGGATGACCAAGACTATTATCAGGATATCAATGGCTCTTTCTGGCGAGCGATTAGCTTTATTGAAGATTCGCAGTCTTTCGACACAATGCAAAATCGGGAAGATGCACAAGAAATCGGCTATGCTTTGGGGATGTTCCACAATCTGACTAGTGACCTACCCCCAGAAAAATTTGCTGATACTCTCGAAGGGTTTCATATTACGCCGCTTTACCTTCAGCACTACGACGCAGTTTTAGCAAAAACGTCTCTCTCCCAATCCCCAGAAGTTAATTACTGCTTAGAGTTTGTGAGCGATCGCAAAGCGTGGGCGCATATTTTGGAAAACGCCAAGGATACAGGTAAGTTACCACTGCGCTTGATGCACGGCGATCCAAAAATTAATAATGTCATGTTTGATACTCTAACTCATAAAGCTGTCAGTGTGGTAGACCTCGACACAGTAAAACCCGGTCTAGTACATTATGACATTGGTGATTGCTTGCGCTCGGGTTGCAATCTTGCTGGAGAGGAAACCGAGCAGTGGGAAAGTGTTTATTTTGATACTGAACTTTGTCAGGGAATTCTTCAAGGTTATCTTGCTGTGGCAAAGGCATTTCTAACGGAGAATGACTACAGCTATACTTATGATGCCATCCGTCTCATAGCCTTTGAGTTAGGACTAAGATTTTTTGCTGACTACTTGGCGGGGAGTATCTACTTTAAAGTCAAACACCCAGAACACAACCTTGCGAGGGCGCTGGTCCAATTTAAGCTAACCGAAAGCATCGAATCCCAGGAAACCACAATTCGCAGAATCATCCAGGACTTAAAATGAACGAACAGACATTTTCCCTCTACCCCTTCCCATCTACCAAGTCGTTACCCAAGTTGAAGATAGCAGGTAATATTGCTCGTTATGATAACCAGCTTACTATTACCTACGCCCTGTTCGGGGATTTACAACAAGTCGTGATTCCTTCTGTCTCAGATATCCCAACCCGAAAGCACGAGCTGTGGAAAGACACCTGCTTCGAGTTCTTTATTGGTGTTCAAGATTCGGAACAGTATTGGGAATTTAATCTTTCCCCTACGGGAGACTGGAATGTCTATCATTTTAATGGATACCGTCAGGGAATGCAAGAAGAAACAGATTTTACAACACTTCCGTTTAGCATCTACAATCAAGCTGACAGTGTGACTTTGGCGATAAATATCGATTTAGATAAAATCATTTCGCTAGAACAATCCCTTGACGTTGCGATCGCTTCTGTTATCAAACACAATGATGGTGAAGACAGTTATTGGGCGTTAACACATCAAGGTGAAAAACCTGACTTTCACCTGCGAGACAGTTTCACTATTAAGTTATAGTTGTAGAGATTGCTAAGAGGATGTTTGAAAAGTCCTTTCATCAGTAGCATGCACATTCAATATCCCCCTCAATCCCCCTTAAAAAGGGGGACAGTTAAAGATTTTCCCCCCTTTTTAAGGGGGGCTAGGGGGGATAGATAAGTTCCTAAAATTACAGCCAACTACTTTTCAAACAACCTCTAAGGGCTAAGTGCTAATTGTTAATTGCTAATTGTTAATCAATGCATTCGGTGTAGGGTATTTTAATCCCAGTTAAATGAGAAAAAGAGCCATTAGCCATTAACCATTAGCCATTAGCTATTAGCCATTAGCCATTAACCATTAGCAACTCAAACATTTAGTTAATCCTTGAACGATCGCATTTGTCATCGTCTCTGCACTAAACAACTTCATGTCTTTTGGTGAATCGACAAAGCAACATTCTATTAAAATAGCTGGCATAATTGTATGTTTAAGGACAAATAACTGGTTACCTTTCTTAACACCACGATTGACAAAACCTAATTTCACAATTTCATCTAAGACAGCCTTAGCAATTTGTTTTCCTTTTTCACTGATCGCAAACACTTCACTACCATTTGCTTGACCATTAAAGGCATTAAAATGAATCGAGACAAAAATATCAACCTCAGCAGTATTAGCTATCTCACATCTTTTTGTAAGCGATTCTTTGACTGTATTAACCTTGCTTGGGTTGCATCGTATAACTTCATGACCTAGGGATTTTAACTTAGCTATAACCTTATTACCTACCTCTAGAGTAAGATGGTCTTCTAATTCTAAACCCTGAGCACCAATGTCTGGAGGACAATTATGTCCAATATCAATGCCAAATTTCATTTTTTGCCCCATGACTTCTCTCCTTGAGCTATTTTGGATAATCACTCATTTTTTCTGAAAAAAATAGGATGATTTTACTTAAAAGCTCATTTATTTAATGTACTCGAAAAAAAGCATAATAGGGGAAAAACTACGGTCTAAAAAAAGAAAAGCTGTGACTGAGCGATTCGGAATTTACGCTTTCAACTGTAGTGCGATCGCCAATCTTGTAAGTTGCGTTAACTGAAGATGCAATGGATGTAGAGCGAATATGATACCAACTGCCAAAGCAAATGCTTGTCTGTATGCTTACTCACCGTGAGTATGAAGAAGCTTTACGGATATATATGGCGCGACTGCACAATGTACCTTACTATTGTATTCTAGCATTAGAAGTTCCACCACTGTAAAGGAGAAAAATTAAACAATGAGAAGTGCCATCAGCTTTTGAGTTTTTTCACTGGGACTTTAATGATACCTTATATGCTATCATAATGGCATGGCGATTAAAATTGTGGTTGATACCAGCGTTTTTATTAGTGCGCTGATTAGCTTTCAAGGAGCCAGTCGAGAACTTGTTCGACGCTGTTTGAAAGGTGAATATCAGCCTTTGATGGGAAATGCTTTATTTTCTGAGTATGAGTCAGTCATTCAGCGAACAGAAATTATCTCCAAATGCCCTCTTACAAGTGAAGAAATTTATACTTTACTTGCATCATTGATGAGCGTAAGTCAATGGACTTCTATTTACTATTTATGGCGACCTAATTTAAAAGACGAAGCTGACAATCACTTAATTGAGTTAGCAGTTGCAGGAAATGCTCAAATCATTGCCACTCACAATGTAAAAGATTTCCATAATCCTGAATTACTATTTCCTAACTTATCAATCTTAAAACCCGAAGAAATTATAAGGAGTTAAACAAAAATGGAAATTTTAAATATTCGTTTACCAGAGGATAAGCACAATAGATTGAAAGAACTTGCTCAAGCTAAAGGTATAAGCGTTAATAAGCTGATTGAAGAACTTTCAACCATGGCAATAGCAGAATTTGATGCCCATACAAGATTTAAAGCAATGGCTGTGATTGGCAACCCAGAAGAAGGCTTAAGAATACTAGCGAAACTTGATACATTGATGTTTTAAGCCCAAGAAATGCACAGATATACAATAAGAGCAAGCAGTTTCTACGGGTACTGATGCAGCAAGGGCGAGTTCAACTCGATGCAGACTGGAAGGAACTCACAAACGGGTTTCTCAACGAAAAATTAAGCATTTTTAGCGTCGTCATTCTCAACAAACCCGGTTTTTCACCCAGGTGCAAGATATAACGTAGGGGTGCGGAATGTGGGTTGAAAGCTGCATGCTAAATGCTGATAGCTGAGCGCTGAATGCTCACCAGCCTGTCTACAATAGTAAATGTCACACCATAACAAAGCTTTCAACTCAGGGCATGAAACGTATTATCCTGGTCGCAGGGTTTGAGTCTTTCAACGCTGACTTGTACCGTAAAGCGGCTGATTTAGCAGCTTCTCGCGTCAAGGATGTGGATATTCGAGTATTTAGCGATCGCGACATAACCACCAAGCCAACTGAGGTGGAAGCAGCACTCAAAGATGCGGATGTGTTTTTTGGTAGTTTGCTGTTTGACTATGACCAGGTGTTGTGGTTGCGCGATCGCATCTCGACTATCCCCATCCGTCTCGTGTTTGAGTCAGCATTAGAATTAATGAGTTTAACTAAATTGGGTGCTTTCGCTATTGGAGATAAACCCAAAGGAATGCCCAAACCAGTAAAATTCATTTTAGACAAGTTTAGCAACGGACGAGAAGAAGATAAACTCGCCGGTTACATTAGCTTTTTAAAAATAGGACCAAAACTGTTAAAATATGTGCCAGTGCAAAAAGTGCAAGATTTACGCAACTGGCTAATTGTCTATGGATACTGGAATGCAGGCGGACCCGAAAACGTCGCTGCTTTATTCTGGACACTAGCAGAAAAATACCTTGGTTTAAAAGTCGGCGACATCCCTGCTCCAGTGGAAACCCCAAACATGGGTCTACTCCATCCCGACTACCCAGGGTATTTTGAATCCCCCCGTCAGTATTTGGAGTGGTACCTTAACAGAGCAGGGAGCAGGGAGCAGGGAGCAGGGAGAGAAAAATTAACTCCTACACCCCACACTCCAGTCATAGGAATTCTCCTCTATCGGAAACACGTTATTACAAAACAACCTTACATTCCCCAACTCATTCGCCGTTTTGAAGAAGCGGGTTTGATACCCTTACCCATTTTTATCAATGGTGTAGAAGGTCACGTAGCAGTACGAGATTGGATGACAACGGACTACGAAACCCAGCAGCGACAATCGGGAAATATAGAAACTCCTTCCCTTTCTCCTGAAGCTGTCAAAATTCACGCCCTTGTCTCAACCATTGGTTTCCCCTTAGTGGGAGGTCCGGCGGGTTCAATGGAAGCTGGGCGACAAGTAGATGTAGCTAAACGCATTCTGACTGCTAAGAATGTACCATACATTGTCGCTGCACCGTTACTAATTCAAGATATCTACTCATGGACGCGCCAAGGAATCGGGGGATTACAAAGTGTGGTTTTATACGCTTTACCTGAATTGGATGGTGCAATTGATACTGTTCCCCTAGGTGGATTGGTGGGAGAACAAATTTATCTAGTTCCTGAAAGAGTACAACGACTCATTGGGAGGGTGAAAAGCTGGGTTAACCTCAGACAAAAACCTGTTTCGGAAAGGAAAATTGCAATTATTTTATATGGATTCCCCCCTGGTTATGGTGCTGTGGGAACAGCTGCATTGTTAAATGTTCCCCGTAGTCTTCTTAAGTTCCTTAACGCACTCAAAGACCAAGGTTATACGGTTGGGGATTTACCTGAAGATGGGGAAGAGTTGATTCGTTTGGTAAAACAAGCAGATGAGGAATTTGTTTCACACGGGGAGGTGAATAGTTCTGTTGGCGACTTGGCGTCTTTGGGTGAGGAAGAAACTCAGTTCACAGTTAATGTTCGCACTTTGGAAAAATGGTTGGGCTATCTCCGCACGTCCCGGATTGAGAAACAATGGAAATCTCTGACGGGGACTGGTATTAAAACTTTTGGTGATGAGTTCCATATCGGTGGGGTTGAGTTGGGGAATGTTTGGATAGGTGTACAGCCACCTTTGGGTTTGCAGGGTGACCCGATGCGGTTGATGTTTGAACGGGATTTAACTCCTCATCCTCAGTATGCTGCTTTCTACAAATGGTTGCAAAATGAGTTTCAAGCGGATGCGATCGTTCATTTTGGAATGCATGGTACTGTGGAGTGGTTGCCTGGTTCTCCTTTGGGGAATACGGGTTATTCTTGGTCTGATATTTTGTTGGGGGATTTGCCGAATCTATATATATATGCGGCGAATAATCCTTCTGAGTCTATTTTGGCGAAGCGTCGCGGTTATGGGGTGTTAATTTCTCATAATGTTCCTCCTTATGGTCGTGCTGGGTTGTATAAGGAGTTGGTGGTGCTGCGGGATTTAATTGCTGAGTATCGGGAGGATGCGGAGAAGAATTATTCTCTGAAGGAAGCAATTTGTAAGAAGATTGTTGATTCGGGTTTGGATGCTGATTGTCCGTTTGAGGATGCTAAACGTTTGGGGATTTCGTTTAGTCCGGAGAATGTGCGGATGTTTAGCGATCGCGTTTTTAATGATTATCTTGTGAGGTTGTATGAGTATTTGCAGGTGTTGGAGGGTCGGTTGTTTTCTTCTGGGTTGCATGTTTTGGGGGAGGTACCCGATGAGGAGGAGTTGACGGGGTATTTGGAGGCTTATTTTGGGAATGAACCGCAAAGACGCGATCGGGTCGCGTCTCAAAGAGAAGGACACGAAGAGGAATGGAAAGAGGAGGAGAGGGTTGTTAGGGATTTGTTGATGCAGACGTCGGATGAGGTTACAAATTTATTGCGGGGTTTGAATGGGGAGTATGTTCTTCCTGCTCCTGGGGGGGATTTGTTGCGGGATGGTCCTGGTGTTTTACCTACGGGTAGGAATATTCATGCTTTAGATCCTTATCGGATGCCTAGTCCTGCTGCTTATGCACGGGGACGGGAGATTGGTCGGAAAATTATTGCTCAGCATTTGGAGGAGCATGGTTCTTATCCGGAGACTGTGGCGGTGATGTTGTGGGGTTTGGATGCGATTAAGACTAGGGGGGAGTCTCTGGGGATTGTTTTGGAGTTGGTGGGTGCGGAACCTGTGAAGGAGGGTACGGGGCGCATTGTTCGTTATGAGTTGGTTCCTTTGGCTGAGGTGGGACATCCCCGGATTGATGTTTTGGCGAATCTGTCGGGGATTTTTCGGGATAGTTTTGTGAATATTATTGAGCTGTTGGATGATTTGTTTCAACGGGCGGCGGAGGTTGATGAACCAGAGGACTGGAATTTTATTAGGAAGCATGCTCGTGTGTTGAGAGCGCAGGGGGTGGAGAATGTTTCTGCACGGTTGTTTTCTAATCCAGCGGGGGATTTTGGTTCGCTGGTTAATGACCGTGTGGTTGATAGTAATTGGGAATCTGGGGATGAGTTGGGTGATACTTGGAAGGGTCGGAATACTTTTAGTTATGGTAGACAGGATAAAGGTCAAGCTCGACCGGAGGTGTTGACTCAATTGCTGCAAAGTACTAGTCGTATTGTCCAAGAAATTGATTCTGTGGAGTATGGTTTAACGGATATTCAGGAGTACTATGCGAATACGGGTGGTTTGAAGAAAGCTGCGGAAAAACAAGGTGGTAAAAAAGTGACTACCAGTTTTGTGGAAAGTTTCTCGAAGGATACTACGCCTCGTAAGTTGGATGATTTGTTGCGGATGGAGTACCGGACTAAGTTGTTGAATCCTAAATGGGCGGAAGCAATGGCGAGTCAAGGTTCGGGTGGTGCTTATGAAATTTCCCAACGGATGACGGCTTTGATTGGTTGGGGTGGTACTGCGGATTTTACGGATGCTTGGGTATACGACCAAGCTGCTGATACGTATGCTTTAGATGCAGAAATGGCGGAGAAGCTGCGTAAGGCAAATCCGGAAGCTTTTCGCAATATCGTCAGCCGGATGTTAGAAGCCCACGGTCGCGGTTTTTGGCAACCCAGTGAGGAGAAGTTGCAGCAGTTGCGGGAGTTGTATGCGTTGACGGATGAGGAAATTGAAGGTGTGACAGTTTAACTGGTTGGGTGTGTTACGCTTACACTAATGATAATGTGGGGTGTAGGATATGATGTTTCTTGCATTCATATCATGTTCGGATGAACACTTACACTAAGTTTGTAGTTGCGATGTATGCGCTAAAGCGCAACTACGAACAAATTATTTCATAAGTTATTAACCGAACATGATATGATCTCTAATTTATTTTAACCTTCGTAGATAGTAATTTCTACTCCGGAAACTGTGTAAGTAATCTCTGTAAATTGGCTCACGTCCACCAATGTTTTTATAGTGGAACTCAAATATAGTTTGCCAAATTTTCCTTTATCTTGAGCCATTTTAGATGCAACATTAACTGGATTACCAGCAATGTCTTTCCCACCAACAGCTAAGTCGAAAAGCAAAATAGAACCAGCGTCAATTCCTATACGAGAAGCTATATCTTGTACTGCTAGTTCTTGACGGAATGCTTGGGCAAAGTTTAGAGCAGTATTAGCTTCATCAAAAACATAAATGCCTATAGAACCAACTACCTTCACTTCTACGCCATTATGTTTTTCCAAAAGTTGCAGCCCGGTGTCTTTCAGTTCAGCTGAAAGAGCCAAGTTAGTAAATATGCCAATCTCATGGAATTCAGCTTCTTCAGTTTCTCTTTCAATGAGAACAACTACTTTGTTTTGCAAGTATTTATCGGCTAAATTCTTCCCAAAATCAGTATCACTTAGACGATTTTTATATGCTAATAAATCAGCATAAAAATCTTCTGAATAAGGTATAGGATATTGGGGATTCAAAGGTGGGATTTCCGCCAAATTTGGTCCGTCTTCAACTCGAAAAAGCTTACCGATTTTGGTGATTTCTTCGCCTCTTTGCTTAATAGTAAAATTGTGGTTTTCTGGCAAGAGTTCATAAAAGCCTTGACTAATTACTATCTCACCACCTTCAGTTTCGTTCTCGGCAATTTCTTCAATCACCTCGGCTTCTAAACCGTATAAACCACCGTTAATATAATAAAACTCTCCATAATGTGCGCCAATTCCAATTTTTATTTGACAATGTTGATTGATTTCGCGTTGGATTGTTAGTAATGCAGATAGAAGAGTTTCAGGCTGAACAGATGCTGGATAAAACATTTGGGTATTGTCAGCAGCCCAAATACCGACACCTTCTCCACCAATAGCAGTCCCAACACTGTACACGATTTCTTTTGGTTGATTAATAATCGCCAAAATTTCTAATAAACCTTTTTGTTTAGTTAGCTTAGTCAGCCCAGCAGAATCGGAGGATATGCTGTAACCCTTGACCTTATAAGGTTCTAGCAATTCTAGTGTTCCTTGGTGGGTTTGCTCACTCAACAGCCACTTTTTAATTAGTGTCAGTGGTAAGCTACCAATAATATCTTGGGTGATGTCAAATAAAGCTGGAGAATATCGATCTGTATTAAACTTGCTAGTCATGTGTTCTAAGTCAAGATAAACATCCCTAGCTTTGATAGCTAGTAGTACTTAGATAAGTTACCATTAACTATATGTTATGATTAAATTTACGGAAAAATTTAACATTTATGGCAGTAGCCCTGGTAATTAAGTAGACAAGGAGCAGCTTGTCTTACAACATCACTTCCTGTTTTAGAAACCACAACCATAAAATCCTTTGATGGAAGATATCAACAGATAATTAAAACCGGATGTTATTTTGATTGATTCACGTCCTGGTTTTAATGATACAAATGCGATCGCCACATTCAATCGCCAGTTGATGATAAATTTCCGCATCACTCTGAACACTATCACTACCAATAAGAATAAATCTCAATGTAAATAGGTTTTTAATGATAAATCCTTTGAAGATTTTATGAAGAAAAGATGTTTTTTATTATTTTATAAATCAAAAATCATCTTTTGTAAATTGAGCATAAACTTGATATTTTAATAAATTCGTATATTTAGCAGCAATAGGAAAAACTAGCAATTTTAAAGATTGTGTAAATCACTGGAGTTTAGACTAAATGATGGAAGCAGCGCCAGGTACAAGCCCTGCTGAGATTTATACAGCTTTGGAAAATAGTGTCCTGGATATGGATGACCCATCTACTCCTGGTTTTGATGTCGGCTACGACTTTGCGAGTGGGTTTGGTTTGATCCAAGCCGATTTAGCAATTCAGCAATTATTAGGAGTCGGATTGGTAAACGCAGGATTTGAAACTGGAAACTTCATTGGTTGGGATACCATCGGTGATGCTAGTATCCAAACAGCTGAATTTAGCAGTGTACCTACCGAAGGAAATTTCCAGGCTCTGATTACCACTGGTCTCAACTCGGTCAGTGATACCGCCTTGAAAGACTTCTTAGGGCAGAATTTTGTCAGTATAGATAGCATCGGCAATGGAAATGCCACTCAAGGGTCAGCCCTCCGCAAACAAATTACAGTCAAAGCTGGGGACGTTTTGAGCTTCGATTTTAACTTCTTGACTAACGAAGGCATCCCCTCTGTATTCAATGATTTTGCTTTTGTCTCCATCACCCCAAACTCCTTGTCCAAACTCGCTGATACGGGTAGCGCCTTTGTCTTGTCCCCCACAAGGTTCTTTGAGGAGACAGACTATACCACCTTTACATTCCAGTTCACTGAAGAAGGCACTTATACAGTGGGTCTTGGAGTGGTAGACGTTACAGATACTCTTGTTGACTCAGGGTTGCTGGTGGACAACTTCAAGATCGTTACAGAGAACAAGGCGATTTTGGGAACAGACAACGGTGAGCCCCTTTACGGTGGTTATGGTGACGATACTATCTACAGTAAAGGAGGTAATGACCAAATCTTTGGCAGCGAGGGCATAAACACTCTCTACAGAGATGCTGGCGATAACAATATCTTCGGTGGTTCCCAAGCTGACACCATTTATGGTGGCTCTGGTAATGATACAATCTTCGCTGCTGAAGGCAATAATATTGTTTTTGGTGGTTTTGGTGATGATATCATTTATACTGGTTCTGGAAACGATAGAATTGTTAGTGGCTTTGGCAACGATACAATCTGGTTAGGCGGTGGTCAGGATATAGTTGTTCTGGAAACAAGCAAGGGCATTGATACAATTAATAATTTCCAGTTAGGTCAAACCACCTTTGATATTTTTGGTAACCCCAATGAACTGAGTATTGTTGATAGCTCTCTTGGTGCTGAGATTTCTTTGTCAGGACAGACCCTAGCGGTTGTCAGTAGGACCCAAGCTAGCACGCTCATCAATAATACCGATATTGTTTTTGTCTAATGTCTTCTCAGCTTACTAGAGCATCAATACATTAGTCAAAATGAGGACTAGAAAACCCGGTTTCTGTCGCTGGAAAGGTTAATTTTTCACTGTGACACTTCAAGAAACCGGGTTTTTGGGATTACTGTATCGCCACTCTATAGCATCCATTCACGACATAATTTTGCTCAACGGCTTGGATTTTAGGTAACGCCTCCGCCATAATCCATCCTTGTCGTACCGCATGGGTTGCTGCAACCAAAACATTGGGAACCGTCCCCAACCTAACTCTTGTTTTATTTCATACTTATCGCGGTCTAACTTCTGTCCAGATACCCAAGTCATTGGTTCATAATATTACAACGAGTTGGATTTATTGTTGCACATCCATTATAAGTTAAGATAGCTTTGCTAAAAGCAATAAGTAGGGCTTGCTGAAGATAGATGCAAAGTTATGGTATCAAATTAGTCACTTAACAGAATTTTAAGCATACTCTGGGGAAGATAGATGTAATTTTTATACAATTTAACTTTTTTTAAGTACATGGAATGCTTCCGCATCTTCAATCTTAATGTAGAGTTTGTCATCTTAAGCAACTGCGTATCCTGTGTGGGGACGAACATTAGGTGGATGAAATCCCAACACAATCCTATCTTTAGGAATTCCAGCGTCTACTAATTCATAGGTCACGCCATCCTCTGTATCGTCACGTTGCACCCATACTTTATCATTAATAATATCAATATGGACTAAACAACCGTGTATCCTTTTAACACCATCCCATCCCAAAGTAATGAGTAAATAGCTATCATTTTTACTGTCGAAGACTGTTTTACACTCAATGTCTCCGTGGGAGTAAGGAATTTGTGTATATTGAAATAATATATCTTTGATAATGCGTCGATATGTCTCTAAGGTATCCATTGCACAATCGTCTCTCTTTCAGAATTAAATACAATAAGATAGATATTCTCGGTCTCTATCAAAAGTTTACCAATAGGTTCCTCGAATAAAGCCGTAAACACATTATCGCGCACCGCCAAATACAATGTTCGTTCAGGTTCAATGCGTTTAATAACAGCCCGATACATGACGAATCCCCCAATAGCATCTTTTAAGTCTTTCATTTCCGAGGGACTCACAAAACTTTTGATTTCCACAGCTATTTTTTTATTTCCCTGTTCTGCGGCTAGCAGTTGTTGTGCTCCCAAATCTACATACATATCTTTCTGCCCCCATTTTAAGTGCAGAGGATCGTCTGTAATTGTCCAGCCATCTTTCAGTAAAGCCTTTTTGACAGCATCATGATAGATATCTCTTGCTGGCATATCAAAATAACCTTATGACTCTTACAGGACGATTTAAACAGAATTTTAAGCATACTCTGGGGGAGATAAATGTAAAAATTATGTGAAATCCTCTTGAAAAGGTAATTTTTATACAATTTAACTCTTTTTAAGTACTATTACTTATTGACAAGTCGTATGAGACTCTAATATGCCAAGAATAAACTTATCTCGCAAACATCTGTTATATGGGTTTTGCGGTCGCTTAACCCAAGCTACCATTCTCTACCGTTTCATAAAATGTCTTTACAAAATCCAACAATTCCTGAGATATGCAAACAAAATTAAAGGAGTATAATAAAAAAAGAGATACTACGTAAATTATTATGATTGACCAAACGCTTAATATTACTGGATTAACACTAGAACAAATTGAACAAATCAAAGCTATAATCGAGGCATTTAAAGCTAAAAATCAATTAGAGCAGAATCAGATCGTCACAGAAGAAAAATTAAGTATCAGCAACAATAATGACGATATTAATATGGATGATTTATTTTTTGCTAGTGAAATCTTGATACCTTTTAATCGCAGTATACTCTATGGACAAAGAAACTAAACAAATTTATCTTGATACCAATGTTTTAGCATATGTTGTTAACACCAAAGCCTTACAGCATCGAGCAGCATTAGAAATATTTAGACCCAGTGAAAGAGAAATCCTGTGCATATCATCTCAAGTTTTAGCTGAATTTTATTCCTATGTTACTAATCCTGCCATTTTAGTTACTCCCTTAGAACCTCAAGATGCGATTACTCGCATTAACAGAATTTGTCAAATGCCACATATACGAATACTGCAATCTCCAAACAATATACATAAAGTATGGATGAAATTATTAGAAAAAAGACAAGTGAAAAATGGTCAAATTTTTGACTTGATTCATATTGCTATCATGTTAGTAAACCAAGTTAATAAAATTTATACCTTTAATGTCAGTGATTTTGTTTGGTGTTCGGATATAGAAGTTATTGAGCCAAAATAAAGATTAAAAACTAATAAAAATAATAACTGCTGTAATATGCCATTGCCCATTCGTGATAGGTTAAGGTCATGAACAATTTGTCAATAAGCAATAGTGCTTAAAATTGAGATGAAAATACGGTTTGAAAACACAATTTTCGCTCTGGCGATCGCCTAAGATTTAAACCGATCATTTATTCAAGCGCTGAAAAATCAGTACAAACGTGAATTAAATATCTCGTATTTGGTTTATTTCTCAGGATAATTACGAATTGACAAAAGTAATTTAGTCTTAACCTGTCACGAATGGCCATTGCCTCACTCACTCACTTAGTTATTAAAGTATACAGTAGTTGCTACCTTTAGGATAACGCTCTTGAGAATCCGTACAAATCAACACTAGCAACTGCTTTGCAGACTTCTATAGTGACGCCTTGATTTTTTCTGGAATTGACAGAGCAATGTGTGAAGTCATTCTAGGTAAAACTTTTACAGCATACTGTCAAAAAGAATTACAAGTCTCAACCCTCTCACTATTTTTGATGTTATCATTCAACAAAACTTTACTCATATGACTCAACATCCTCGCGGAGTTTGGATTTGGAAACTATCAGAGATTCGTCCAGATTATCTAGATAAACTAGTTGAACGTAAAGTGAAGCGAGTTTATTTGAAAGTTTTTGATGGACAATATCAAGGACAACCAACTTTTTGGGCTTGGCAATGTTCTCCAGAAATTGTTAAAGAATTTAAGGATCGTGGGATAGAAGTTTACGGGTGGGGCTATCACTATGGGACTCCTGATACCGCTAGAGAAGTTGTAAAAGTTAGACAAGCACTGAATTGTGGGCTGGATGGTTATGTTGTTGACGTAGAAAAAGAAGTAGAAAATACCCGCACTCATACAAATATTGATAAGCTGCTTTTTGAGTTGCGTCTTATCGTTAAGCAAGGAACGTTCGGATATACAAGTTTCGGAAATCCCCGCCTCCATCCTAATGTTCCCTGGAAGATTTTGGACAAGTACTGCGATATAGCTTTTCCTCAAATTTACTTTGAAAAATTTACTTTTAAGCCAACTACACCAGAAGAAGTGAAAGATTGTCTAGATGCTTACAAAAATTTAGGTTTGAAAAAACTAATATTACCAGTCTGGGGTTCGGAAAGCGATACCGCGAAACCTGCTTCAGCTGCGGAACTTCAGGATTACTTGAGCTACTATCCCGGTTCGTCAATTTGGCGCATTCCTAACGAAAGCGATCGCTCTCAAGCATGGAACTTAGTGTACTCCGATTTTGTACTACCAACCCTCAGACGCAATCTTCGCCAAGGACTTTCGGGAGAAGATGTTAAAGTACTGCAAAAAGTATTGAATGCAAGAGGGTATAACGCAGGAAAAGTCGATGGAATTTTTGGACCTCAAACTGAAACCGCTGTCCGAGGATTTCAGAAAGAAGCTGGTTTAACTATAGATGGGATAGTCGGGGTCAATACTTGGACAGCCCTTGGTGGGAAGTTTGATGCTAGTCGGTAAAATTTTATATAAGGTTGGGTTGAGGAACGAAACGATAAGTTTTCAGGCTTTGTTGAGATTCCACTCAGGTTCGCCCGTAAAATTAGCCACGATAAAGTCAGTATCCCATATTCAGTCGTTGAGCTTGATCTGCTAATTCCTTAAGGACTTTCATGCTTTCTTCGTCGCTGCGTTTCTTATAATCAAGTACATCTTGACAAAGGATTCGTCGAGTTGTCCCCTCCATCCAATAAGGAATTTCTCCTGACTCAAGCAAACCTACTAAATACGAACGGGAAACCCCCAAGATATCAGCAGCCTCATAGAGTGAGAGTTCTTTGTGGATAGGGTGCAAATCGACTGCATCACCTTTAGCCATATATGCCAAAATTGCAACCATCTGGCAAAACACCTGAAATGCGCGGGAGCGTGGTAGCCCCGAAATATGAGTCTCAAGAAATTAAATGAATTGAGACTCATATGTTATTTATATCGGGGCGGAAACGCGACACGGCTCGTTTTAACGAGCGTGATATTGACAATTCGTCATTTGTAATGATGTGGGTCATTTATGTACGCTTCAATAATTGCTGAAGAAACTTTTCCTGTTGTGTCGTAAAAATCAGCGTGAGTCCATAAGGTAGGCAATTTAAGTAAATGTGAGAATTCTTGTCTTAGATAACGAGAAGAACGTCCGATGATGCGCTTTTACAATTGAGTTAATTGGCGTACTTGGATCGTATTCCACAAGTACGTGAACGTGGTCTGGAGCAATTTCTAAACATTTAATTATCCATTTCTTTTCATTCGCAACTTCAGTAAGTATTTGGCTAAGTCGTAATTTAACATCACCTACTAATACTGGTTTACGTCTTTTTGGTATCCAAACTAGGTGAACAGTGGCAGAGCCGACAGAATGGTTGTTGTGTCTATATTCTCTACTTTTGATTTTCATCTTTTTTGTATATGTCAGGAACTTATTGACAACCATTGTAGCCTAGGTTATTGTATATAGACAGAAACAATAAACAAGTAGGAGGTGATTGTAAATGGCTCGGAAAAAGACTCCATCTTTCGTTACAGAAATTCCATTGATAGTAGACAGTTCTCAAGAAAAAGAGTTGTTATCTAA
>JAWQFQ010000018.1:0-74402 GCA_035967975.1 Scytonema sp. PMC 1070.18 | reverse complement strand
GTGAGGGAGGGGGGGAATTGTTTCTTTGGCTGTACCCTTGGGCTCCTGTACTCCTGCACCCTTGCATCCCTGCTTCACTGCTTTTGCTAGGGCGCAGTCGTCGATTAGGGCGTTGCGGACGGATTGAATACCGCCAATGCGGGTTAGGGCTGCGCGGGTTATTAAAATACATCCACCCGCAGCGGCGGCTGTTGGTTTGTGGGGATCGTTTACCCAGGGGAAGGGGTAGAGTTTTTGGAAGAAAAAGACGAAGGATGGTATAAGGAATTTTTCCCAAAAACTGTCACATCTGAGCTTGACCATGAGGGAGACAAGATCCAAATTGTCTTGTTGAGCTTTTGCGACTAATTGACGAATATTGAAAGTATTATGTTCAATATCGGCATCGGTGAGGAGTAGATAATCTGGTGCTGGTGTTAAAGTTTGAGCGTACTGAGTCCCTTGGTGTAGAGCCCATAATTTACCGGTCCAACCGGGAGGTAAAGTTTCAGCACTCAGGACTTGCAATTGCTGGGTTTTGCCTAATTCTTGAGCCACATTTTGAGCAACGGGGGCTGTTTGGTCTGTGCTGTGGTCATCTACTAAAACAACTGTAAGATGACCGGGGTAGTCTTGGGTAAGAAGCGATCGCAAGGTGATGGGAAGTAATTCGGCTTCGTTTCTGGCGGGAATGACGACACAGATAGAAGGGTGTGGGGGAGCCACTGCTCGGCTAGGGTTCCCCGACTTAAAGCAAGTGGCGTTGTGGGGTGTGGGGTGGGACTGGTTGATAGTTGTTGGTTACAGCGCCAGAATTGTCCTCGAAACAAGAGTAAGACAATCCAAATTGTTAAGGAGAGAACCGAAAGCCATAATCCAATTTCAAAACTCATTTGATTTTCTTTTTTCCGTTTAGAAATCACATTACAATGTCCACTAATGCCAGGAAAAGAAGTTTCCTGCATACTGCTAACAAGCAGATTTTGGTGAGGATGAACGGAAAACAATGCAAACTCAAGACAAATCAATAGTTTCTTGTGTAAAAGAAGCGATCGCAGCTAGCCAGAGCTACTTTCTTTCGATACAGTATCCTGATGGTTACTGGTGGGCGGAGTTGGAATCAAATGTTACCATCACGGCGGAAGTTGTCCTCTTACATAAGATTTGGGGAACAGACAAAGAAAGACCTTTACATAAAGTTGAAACGTACCTCCGCTCTCAACAACGGGAACACGGAGGTTGGGAACTGTTCTTCGGGGATGGTGGAGAACTCAGTACCTCCGTGGAAGCATACATGGCGTTGAAGTTGTTGGGTGTATCAGAAACAGACCCAGCAATGATAAAAGCACGGAAATTTATTTTAGACAGGGGTGGTATTAGTCGAACGCGCATTTTTACCAAATTACACCTAGCATTAATTGGATGCTACGACTGGCGAGGAATTCCTTCAATCCCCCCTTGGGTGATGTTATTACCCTCAAATTTCCTGTTTAATATATACGAATTGTCAAGTTGGGCAAGGTCAAGCACTGTTCCATTGCTCATCGTCTTTGACCGCAAACCTGTGTTCCTGACTAACCCAGCTATCACCTTAGATGAACTTTATGCAGAAGGTGTGGAAAATGTCAAGTATGAATTGCCACGAACAGGTGATTGGACAGATTTGTTTGTGATGCTTGATGATGCCTTTAAGTTAGCAGAAAACTTAAATTTGGTTCCTTTGCGTAAAGAAGGTCTTGAGGTTGCAGAAAAATGGACTCTCGAACGCCAAGAAGCAACAGGGGACTGGGGCGGTATCATTCCTGCGATGCTCAATTCCCTACTTGCTCTACGGGCTTTGGATTATAACTCTGCTGACCCCATTATAGAACGAGGTCTCAAAGCTGTTGACAATTTTGCTATTGAAACAAAGGATAGTTATAGAGTGCAGCCGTGTATTTCCCCTGTATGGGATACAGCCTGGGTGGTACGAGCTTTGGTCGCTTCTGGTTTTGCTCCCGACCATCCGGTGGTGGTCAGAGCAGGAGAGTGGTTGTTAAGCAAGCAAATCCTTGACTACGGGGACTGGTCTGTAAAAAATTATCAGGGAAAACCAGGTGCTTGGGCTTTTGAGTTTGATAATCGTTTTTATCCAGATGTAGACGACACAGCTGTAGTGGTGATGGCGCTGGACGCAGTGAAACTTCCCAACGAACCACTCAAACACAGGGCGATCGCTCGTGCTGTCAACTGGATTGCTTCGATGCAATGTCGGGGAGGCGGTTGGGCTGCGTTTGATATGGATAACGACCAAGACTGGATTAATCTTATACCTTATGGCGACCTCAAAGCCATGATTGACCCCAACACCGCTGATGTCACTGCTAGGGTGTTAGAAATGCTAGGTGTTTGCAACTTGTCCATGAATGTTCGCAAACTGGAACAGGCGATGACGTATCTTTTAAACGAACAAGAACCAGAAGGTTGTTGGTTTGGTCGTTGGGGAGTCAACTACATATACGGTACAAGTGGAGTACTTTCGGCGCTATCTGCGATCGCACCACAAAAGACAATCCCCATTGAACGGGGTGCGGCTTGGTTAGTGGAATGTCAAAATTTAGATGGTGGGTGGGGTGAAACTTGCCGAAGTTACAATGATGCTAGCCTGAAAGGACAAGGTAAAAGTACTGCATCTCAAACAGCTTGGGCTTTACTAGGTCTCATAGCCGCAGGTGAAGCTACAGGAAAGTTTGCTCAGCAAGCTATTGAACGAGGAATTCGTTATCTGTTAGAAACTCAGCAATCTAATGGAACTTGGTGTGAGTCAGAATTTACAGGGACTGGGTTTCCCGGTCACTTCTACTTGAAGTATCACTTTTACCAACAATACTTTCCTCTTTTAGCTCTCAGTAAATATAGCGGTTCTCAGTTGAATCAAATACCGTGATATCACGACAATGTAGGGGCGAACGGTTGTTCGCCCTCCAGGGTGTATTGCACCCAACCGAGAACCACTATATGTGGGAATGAGGGTGTAGGGGTATGGGGATTTACTAAGAACAGGAGAGAAAGCCTGAAGACAGTGATTTAATAACATATCCAAGTCATTCTTAATGCTAAAAATTCTCAATTATTGAATTGTACTCTCCTGATTTTTTTGTTTGTTAAAGTTAGGAGAAGGAAGAAGTATCTATCAAAAGGTAGATATATTATAATAAGATGTAAAGATAATAAGTAGCATAAAATACATATAAACTTAGCTTGATTCAATGGAACAATTGAAGACAAAACTGGCTGCTGTTTGGGAAGAACTGAAGGAAAATTATGGCGATCGCATCTCGGTAGTCGAGAAAGCTATTGCACTATTGCAAGAAAGTCCTCTGAATGAAGAATTACAGAAACAAGCGTTAAGTGAGCTTCATACATTGATAGGGACATTAGGTAGCTTCGGCTTTGTGGAAGCTTCCCGTCTAGCGGATGAAATCAAACAAATATTACAACAGATTAATCACCTGAGTTCAGAGAAATTAGAGTATCTATCCCAATTAGTTGTGTTATTGCGAAAAGAACTCAATCAACCGTTTGCTGTTTCAAATCTAGAGATTTCAACGCCTGTGAAAACTCCACCGAAACAATCTTCTAGTCCGAGGCTGTTGATTGTGGATGACGATCCAGCTTTAGCGTCAGTCTTGAGTTTAGAAGCGGTTCAGTGGGGTATACACGCAGAAGTAGTGTGCGATGTACCTTCAGCTAGAGAGGCGATCGCAAACTCTCGACCAGATATAGTGTTGCTAGATTTGTGCTTTCCCAACGCACAAGAAGACGGATTGGTCTTATTAGAAGAACTTGCGACCTATCAACCACCCTTACCTGTCATCGTATTTACAGTTCAAGAAAGTTTTGACAATCGGGTAAATGTCGCCAGATTTGGAGGATGCTGCTTTCTCCAAAAACCCACACCTCCAACTGAAGTGATGGAGGCGATCTCTCAAACCTTGCAACAAGTTACCAAAATTAAGGCAAAGTTGCTAATTATAGATGACGACAAACAAATGTTAAAATTCTTACAAACTTTATTAGAACCTTGGGGATTTGAACTCACCCTAGTAAATAGCCCAAATCAATTTTGGGAAGTACTAGAGCAAACTGCGCCTGACTTACTAGTTCTTGATGTAGAAATGCCAGAATTTAGTGGTATAGATTTATGCCAAGTGGTTCGGAATGAGCCTCGTTGGAGTCAATTACCCGTGTTGTTTGTCTCAGTTCATAAAGATACTTCTATAGTAGAGCAAGTCTTTAAAGCAGGTGCAGACGATTTTATCAGTAAGCCCATTGTAGTTTCAGAATTAGTTGAACGAGTCCTGAAGCGACTGGAACGAACTCGAAGTTTAAGAAGGAGTGTGGGGTGTGGGGTGTAGGAAAATTTGCATCCGCTTACCTACTAAACACTAACTACTATCCACTATCCACTATCCACTTTTCCAAGCAAGAATCTCACGGATTTGCTTGACTAGGCTTTGAGCATCAAAGGGTTTGGTAATCAAACCAGTTAACCCCAAATCGAGAAACTTCTGTTTTTCGCTTTCCGCCATTTTTGCAGATAAGAAAATAGTTGGGATGTTTCGAGTTGTAAAATTAGCTTGTAACTTCTCAAAAGTTGTCACTCCATCTAAGTCAGGCATTACCATATCTAATAAAATTGCATCTGGTTGTTGGGATTGAGCCAATATCAGTCCCTCAGTTCCGGAAGCAGCTGTCAGAACTTCCCAGTCTGTCAGGATTTCCAAAGACATTTGAGCAATTTTTCTAACCCCGTCCTCATCGTCAATGATTAAAATTTTTCTCACAGTTTCTTATCCTTGATTCTATTCTTTTACTTATTTTTCTGGACAAAATAAGCAGTAATAGCTGTGACCAATGATGGTATGATTGCATCCTATGTGGAGAGGTGCGAAATATGCAGTTAATATTCTCCTAGCATAGGTTAGCAGAAATAAACCAACCATTTAAAACAGACAAAAGCCCTAATTTATAACAATGCGTGACTTTTGAGTTCCCCGTAGCGTTACTAACACTACCTCATAGAATGTAAGCTGATGCACACCCACGAAATTCTTGACATTAATCATAATCGCAAGGAACCGAATGTATGATTTTGATAAATATGAATTTTGTATCTGCTTAATAAGTTGTGTTAATATAAGTAATACAAATATTTAAAGCCATGCGGAGGCAATACGCGCTTGGCAATTGTCTCTATAAATACATAGTTCATAGAAATATTCGGTATGCGGGAAACGAGCGAGTCTTTAGACCGTGCTTTTTATGAAGCGGGTAAAGCTTTGATGGAACTGCGCGATTGTAAGCTTTATCGCAGTACTCATAAGACCTTTGAGGAGTATTGTAGAGATAGGTTTGGGCATAGTAGGCAAAAGTCTAACTATCTAATTGCTGCCGCAGATGTTTTCGATAATTTGACAACAAATTGTTGTTCACATGCTCGAAGATTATCAACCACATTTGCAGCATCAATATAGTAGTAAGCTAAACGCCGCCCATAGCTAAAACGATCTTCACAGTAGGTTTCAAAGGTACAATAGGTACATGGTAGGGGTGATCGCACCCACCAGATCGAACCTTTGTATAGCCACACGTATGGTTCAACTGACTTTTGCCTTGAGCAGCTGTTGAGGAGGTGCGATCGCACTTGTGTATATAACCATTAGTTGTCAATCTTAATGCAGAGGGCGATGATGGAACGCCCACCAACGGTAATCGCAATACAAATGCGTCTGCAAAAGTTAACAGGTGAACAACTCTTTTATCTGGAACAAGCTTCCTCGTCTTTAATATCTGTGTCATGCGATCGCCTCTAGTGACCGAAAGCCCATCGCAGTCCTGGGAATTTGTCAGGGTCACAGTGGGTACATTTTGCAGATGCGTAGGCGATCGCTTAAGATTTAGACCGATCATTTTTTCAAAGGCTGAAAAATCAGTACAAACGTGAATTAAATACCTCGTATTTGGTTTAATTCTCAGGATAATTACAAATTGACAAAAGTAATTTAGTCTTAACCTGTCACGAATGCCTAGATATTCATTCCGTCCGCTGCAAGGGGGTTGTTAGACCGTGCCTCACTGATCGCTTTCAACTGGGATCCCATCTTTATTGCTATCCACCTTGCTTGGGGCGAATTTCAAATTCAGAACGCGCACGGAAGAAACAGACCTCAAACTCAAAAAAGAAATTAGCTTGCCCCAAAATTAAAGGCACATCGGTTGCTTGTGTCCAGGCAAATGCTAGATTCACCATTGGAAATGAACTGATTTGAGCGTCAACAATGACTGCGCGAGCTTCAAATCGAGCCAGATTTCCTGCCAATACAACTGAGAGTTTTTCATTCTCCCAGATCAAACCCAGTTGCATACCCAACTCATATGGTAAAACATTAACGCTTGCGCCTGTATCCAGTAAACCCTCAGTATTCAAGGATTGACCATCAAGGCTGAGCGTCAAAGGCAGGTATGGCATTCGATCAACCATGCCAAGGCTGCTGTCAATAATTTTGTAGGGAAATCTTTGAGCGTCAACCATTCTTCTCTTGCTGCTTTGTCGCCAGAAGGTTCATCAGGACATTAGCAGCCTCAGAGCAATTGTAGGGCGACCAAATCGGATACTCTTGATTCGCAACAAAGAAGTTTGCATCTTCTTCCTTGACCAGTTCTGTTGCAAGAAACTGCATCAACCGAAGCTTGTCGATTTTCGGAAGCTCCTGGATTTGTGACATGAGTTCAGCCAATGCCATTTGACAATCTCCTCGTTTGAGGTTTAACGGAAAGATTAACTGTACTGACTCATCGTATGGGAAATACAGTGAGTCGGTACATATTCATTTTACCAACTGCCGAAGGCTTGGTTCAGAAGCTTGCAAAACCTTTGGGATGGAGGGAAAAAACTCTTCCAACTTCCATACCAAATCCTCACTCAAAAATTGAGCGTTACATTAATCTGCTTTTCTCACCAAACCACCATCTGTACCATGACACCGCGCAGGTTTTGAGTACCTCCTGCTTTTAGAGCACTCAGTACCCGTTGTGCCAAAGCCCGATCGCTCTCAATATGTTCGATTACCTGGGTTGCAATAGCCATTTTTCCAGTGGTCGTATTGCTGGGATAAGATTGCTCTAATTGTTCGAGCAGTTGCTGGATTTGGGCAGCTGCTTGGCTAAGTTCTGAGTTATGGTTAGTTATGTTACCACCAATGTGATGGGTATGCACAGTTTCAGCATGCACTAAACTACCCCCAAACTGAGCGCCTTGTAAGTTGAAATGAGATTGCTTTCCTTCACGGTAATCCCCTTGTATGTAGTTGGCTGAGAGTGTCAAAGAAATAGCCGCTATCAAAACTTTCGTTGATAACGGCTAACAGTTTCTTCAACAGGTTTTATCTGCTCATGAACAGTTCGGAGAATATCAGGGAAATTTGAAGAACTTGTGAAGTTTTTCATAAATTTGAGTGTGTATTGACGCTCTCATGGTAGCAAGTCTCTTATCTTAACAAAAAGCTCAATTTATGACCACGCCAAGTCTAAATTGAGATGAGTGATTTTGCTAGAATCCATTAGCTATAAGTTCTTGGCTGATAGCTGATAGCTGAACGCTTACTCTAAAAGTTCTTGCGGTAATTTTTTGATAACTCGTTGAAAGGGAGTGCGATCGCCTAACCCATGCACCAAAATCAATGCTCCTTGTATTGCAATGACAGCGTCTTCCCCTCGTTCTTGTGCTTGTTGTTGGTCTAATCCTGCTTCTACCAAAACAGATGCGATCGCATCTATCCAAGTCTGTAATAGTGTTTGTACTTTAGCATGAAAGACATCTCTTGCTGACCCCATTAACAAAATGGCGAACATACAAGGTTGTTCCCCACCTTCATAGAGTTCGTTGATGCGATCGCACATCTTACTTAATCGAGTCAACGCATCTCCTTCACTCTTGAGCGGTTGTAGAATGTTTTGCTCTAACCACTCTTCTGTAAAGTCTAACACTGTAGTTACCATCTCATCCTTCCCACCGGGAAAGTGGTGGTAGAGACTGGCTTTTCCCAATCCAGTCTTTTCAGAAATTTTAGATAAAGTCGCCCCATCGTAACCGTACTGTCGGAACAGTTGTAGTAAGGACGGAATGTAAGTGTTTTTTGGCATTTTTAGAAAAATTGAGAAATTCAAATTTTATCTATTGACATTATACCGAACGATTGGTACAGTCTATTTGTACCGAACGAACGGTACAAGAACTGACACCCAACTCCATCACTCTCTAGGGGGTAGTAATGAAAAGTCTCAAACAAAGCCATGCTGATAGGCGAAAAGAGATAGCAACGTGTCGAGAAGAAACCTGGATACTTGTGTTTTCATTCCCAATTGAGCATGAATTGCTACCTGTAGACTGTCCATTTTTACATAAAACAGAGGGTTAACATATGATTAAGCTTTACGGTCACGAACTTTCTGGTAATAGCTACAAAGTTAAACTGGCGCTGTCACTCTTGGGCATTGAACACGAATGGATTAAACTTGATTTGATGAAGGGAGAACATAAATCACCTGAGTTTCTTGCCTTAAATCCCTTCGGTCAAGTACCAGTGCTAGTAGATGAGAATACCACGCTTGCGGACGCTCAAGCAATATTGGTGTATTTAGCTCGTCAGTATGGTGGTGAGCAATGGTTACCCTTAGATGCAGTTTCCCTCAGTCAGGTTGTACGATGGTTGTCCACAACAGCAGGCGAAGTTCGACAAGGTCCCGAATCCGCTCGATTATACCATGTGTTTAAGGCGACGAGTATCAATATTGACAGAGCAAACCAGAAAGCGGAATTTATTCTTAAACAACTCAACCAACACTTGAGCGATCGCCAATGGCTGGAATTTGAGGGTCCAACAATAGCAGATATAGCTGTCTTTCCCTATGTTGCACTAGCACCCGATGGTAAGATTTCGCTTGAACCCTATCCTCACATCCTTGCATGGATTGAGCGAGTTAAGAGACTTCCTGGTTTTGTTGGTATGGTAGGGATTGAAGTTTCTGCAACAGTTTGAATACCTTTTGATTAAGGGGAAAGGTAAAAATACACCCTTTAGCCCTTTCCCTTTTCCCAAACAAGAAAATCTATGTAATTTCTATTACAATTTAGGAGTTTGTATGCCACGTAAATTTACACAAATTGCCTTCACACCCGCAGTGAAAGTAGCACAAGAAGAACGAGGTTCGCGGGAAATCTATGCGCGTTTTGAACAAAGTGGACCGGAAAATGATTCTGTTACACCTGAAATTGAAGAATTTATTGCAAAATTGGATGGTTTTTATTTGGGAACCGTTGGCTCGAATGGATATCCTTACATCCAGTTTCGGGGTGGAGAGCCAGGTTTTTTAAAAGTGCTGGATGAGAAAACATTAGGCTTTGCAGACTTTAAGGGTAATATTCAGTATGTCACCGTTGGTAATCTTTCAGCCAATGACAAAGCTTTCTTGTTTTTAATGGATTACCGTCATCGCAAGCGGTTGAAAATTTGGGGACGAGCGAGATACGTGGAAGGCGACAGCGAGTTGATCGAACGGGTGAGAGTTCCCGGATACGCAGCGGAAATTGAACGAGTGATTTTATTTGAGATTGAGGCTTGGAACTGGAACTGTCCGCAGCATATTCCCATCCGCTACTCCGAGCAGGAAGTTGCGGTATTACAAGCCAGAATTGCTGAGCTAGAGGGACTTCTCGCTCAACGGGAAAATTAAAGATTGTATGAAGTTGGGAAAGACTGGAGGAAAAACTGCATAAGTTGACTTTGCGATCGCCCATTACCTATATAGAACGAATATCCTCATCCGTAAATTGTAAAACTTCCCCCTAGATGCGAAAAGCATTTATGGGGGATTTTTTTATTAATTTGAACTTTCACCCTTCTCGGTATAAGACTACCGAAATAAAAAAGAGACCAAGAAAACATCGGTAATCTTGGGAGTGAAAAGGAAGCCATTCCAATACGGTTCGGATAAGCGAGAATTAGAAACCCGGTTTCGCAGGAGTTACCGGGTTTGGTGGTACCTCGAATATCACTAACCGAGCAGTATTGGAGTCATTCAGTAATAACGGAATTTTTTAACGTTTCTTAAAGAGACTGAAACAGATTTTTAGCATCTTTTTTTACTTAAGTATTATTTGTTATATTTTTTTGCGGTTTCATAAAAATTATGACTATTCGTCAAGTTTTTGAAAAAAGTATGCATCAATTTTTCTATGAATTTCTATTAAGAGATACTAAATTTAAAAGAATATATATTAATTTTTTTTGAAGTGAGAATATATTTTATAAATAAGGGCATCTAGGTATGTGTTATGAAAGCCATAGCAGAGAAGTTAGTTCTTGTATTTGGGGTATTGACTCTAACAGCAGGTTGTACAACTGGGTCTAATTCATCTAGCAATGTTTCATCAAGCGATGCGCCACAACAGACGACTCAAGTCAGTAGTACAAACACAACATCGACAATTCTCATTGATGGTTCCAGCACGGTTTATCCAATTTCAGATGCAGTAGCTAAAGAGTTTCGCAAAACGACTCAAGGACAGAACGTAAAAATTGATGTGCAGTTTTCCGGTTCAACGGCTGGATTCAGAAAATTCTGTGCGGGCGAAACTGACATCAGTGATGCTTCCCGTCCTATTCTGACTCAAGAAATGGATGCTTGTGTTAAAGCAGGTGTTGGGTTTATTGAACTACCAATCGCTTTTGATGCTTTGACTGTTGCAGTCAACCCCCAAAATAATTGGGTAAAAAGTATTACAGTAGAAGAACTGAAAAAAGTTTGGGACAAATCCGCACAAGGTAAGGTAACTAACTGGAATCAGATACAAGCAACATACCCAAATCGACCATTACAACTTTACGGTGCTGGTAAAGATTCCGGTACATACGATTACTTTAATGAAGCCCTTTTAGGCAGTAAAAATAGCCGTTCTGACTACACGAGTAGTGAAGATGATAATGTTTTAATAGATGGAATTAGTAAAAACCCAAATGCATTAGGTTACATTCCTTTTGCATACTTTGAAAAAAACCAGGATAAAGTAAAAGCGCTACCAGTTGATGCTGGTAAAGGTGGAGTATCTCCCTCTCCTGAAACGGTAAAAAACGCTCAATATCAGCCTTTGTCTCGTCCACTCTTTATTTATGTTAATGCTAAAGCTACCCAAGCCAAACCAGAACTCAGAACATTTGTCGAGTTTTATTTGAAAAATGCTAAGAATTTAGCAACCACAGTAGGTTATATTCCGCTACCAGATGAAGGCTATCGTCTAGCCACTATTCAATACACCAGAGGCGAAATTGGGACTGCTTTTGAAGGAGTTCCAGAGCCAGATATAACCATTGCGGAATTATTAAGCAGACAAACCAAGTTCCAAACTGAGCAGCAAGCTCAAAGAACGAAAGCTTCAAGTAGCTCTCAAAACTAATTTATGCATTCATCATCAGCGTAACTGACATCTTGCACCATTCTCAACAAGACCTGAAAAACCGGATTTCTAAACGAAGAATTAAGCTTTTTTAGCGTCATCATTCTCAAGAAACCCGGTTTTTGACCTAGGTGCAAGATATAAGGTGAGCGTTCAGCCGTCAGCAATCAGCAATCAGTAATTCTTGCTCTAAAGGTGTTTTCGTTTCGCGCTCCTGTCGTCTATACAGAGCGAGCAAAATGTGCTTCAAAGCTGATGGCTGACAGCTAATAGCTGAACTCTTACTGAGGGAGTATTGCGCTATAATCAACGATTTGGCAGAGCAGGGTATACATATAGTTTAATGCCGATGCTGTAACTATTGTTTAACTTATTTACATAATTCTGTTTTTGTCAGCTGTTATTACTTGACCGACTCTCTAACTCCCCCAAAACTTTTCCCTCTCGAATGAATGTCCCTCAAATAAGCTACCTTAGGTATGCGACCAAAATTGTGTGACTATTACCCTAGCTTCAAACTTGCTACTCTATTAGCAGCCAAAAATAGGAATTAGCCAATTGATCTGTTGACCGATCCCACCGCTATGCAAGTCAATTTTTGGTTCGTGTACCCAGTTGATGACGACTACTAATAGATGCAAGCAATCTAATTTTTTAGAGACCTGATAGAAGCCGTGGGGGTGGAAATGGAAGCTCTATTTTGTGGCAGCAATAATGTTGCTCACGGACTCAAAAACCGGGCGGGCTACTTTAACAACAGAGATCGCTCGTAATGCCACCATCCGCAAGCATACCGTTAAACCAGGCAACTCAAGATAAAATGCTCTGAAACTGAAGGAGAAAAAGACTATGCAAAACGATGCACTGTTTGAAGCGCCCCTTCCCCATATGGCATTTCAAAATAGTACTGCTTACGCTGAACCGGAATTTGAGTTTGAAGATGAATGGGAAACATCGGTGGATAGTGACTACAGCCGTCAACCAGAGTTTGAAAACGAGTGGGAAATGGAGGATATATCTGCTTACACCGAACCCGAATTTGAAGATGAGTGGGAAACTGACGGTATATCTGCTTACGCCGAATCTGAATTTGAAGATGAATGGGAGATGGAAGACGAGGATGGCTACAACTCCCTGGAATATGAAAATGAAGGTGACTACTTCTTCAAAAAGCTGAGAGCAAGACTTGCAAGAGGTTGGAAAAAATTCAAAAAAGGTGCAGGCAGGGTGCTAAAGCGAGTTGCTCCAAAGCTGGCAACGGTTTTTGGCGGCATGATACCGGGAGTTGGAGGAATTACTGGTCCCCT
The DNA here is from genome assembly GCA_035967975.1 of Scytonema sp. PMC 1070.18. Lineage (GTDB taxonomy): Bacteria > Cyanobacteriota > Cyanobacteriia > Cyanobacteriales > Nostocaceae > Scytonema. The sequence continues at coordinate 61,622 of JAWQFQ010000018.1, read as the reverse complement.
GGCAGGCAAACTTACCAAAGCTTTGGTAAAAGAAGCTGAGATGGAAGCGGCTCAAATGGAGGCAGAGTTTTTTGGGATGAACGAAGCGGATGCCGAAGTTGCTCCCACAGAGATGGCAAAAGAAGCAGCACTCGCAGAGTTTTTGGCGGCTCAAGCAGCAGACGCAACCACCGAAGCGGAAGCTGAAGCTTTTGTTTCGGCTGCATTACCAGCCACTATTGCCAGTATGAATGCAACACAATTGCTGCGACACGTTATTCCCATCATGGTGCAAGCAAATGCCTTGTTGGCTCAGGTGTTGATGAAAGAAGGCTGGGAAGGCAAGCAATTGGCTCGAGCAATTCCTGCAATTCAACGCCGAACTGTTGCCACTTTAAAGGCAGAAGCTCGCGCTGGTAAGCCGATTAATCGACAAAAAGCTGTAAGGGCAACAGCCGCTGCAACTCGTCAAGTCCTCAAACCGGGCAAAGTTGAGAAGGCAGTGAAACGGAATATGGTTTTACAAAGTCGCACAGCTCGTCCTCCTCGTAAACAGCGCGTGGGTCATCGCGAAAGTGAATCTTACTGTCCAACGTGTGGCAGTCGTTGAAGAAGAGGTTCTCAGCTTTAAGCATATCTAATAGGCTGTATTATGGTACGTTTATCGCGGTCAGTGCGATCGCCTTCACTCACGGAAACTCAATTACTTCCCACTACCAACCCATCTCATCGAATCAGGGGAGCCACAACTTTAGGCGAATACCGTCTGCTTAATAATTGGCTAAATGTCCAGTCGATTAACCTCACCCGCCATGCTCAATCTCTGCGTCCCTTTGCTAAAGATGAGTTTGGTACTACACCCGCTGCTCCTAGTGAGGCTCATATTGAAGCAGTTAACCGTTTGATTGAGGGATTTCGCGTTAAGTTAGTGGAGATGTCACGCTGGGTAGAAGCTGCTGCTAGTGCTGCCCGTCGAGAACCGACTCCTGAACGCCTGCGGGTGTTACTAGAGCGCAAGCAGCTTGTCAGCAATCGGGTAGTGTACGTAGAAGGAATTTGGGACTTCTACTTTGATTTATTTGTGCAACGCCTCTCCAGCTTTGGCGAACGGTTACGGGCAGTGGACCGGATTGCGATCGGGTGTTACGAAAAAGTTTACACTGGCTTGGGTATTGCCAAACCCACCCCCACCCTGCTGCCCTTTAGTTACGCAGACAGTGGCTTCAGTCCAGCCACCTTTCGCCGGGGCGTACCTCTGCAAAAGTTACGCTTCCATCCCAACTTGTTTCCGCTGATTGTACTGCCACAGCATCGACTGGACAATGTGTGGGCATTATCAAGTGTACTGCACGAAGTCTCGCACAACCTACAAGCAGATTTGGGGCTGTGGTCAGAAGTACCAGCTCGCATTTATCAACGCCTAACCGTCGAGGGATACTTTCCCCGCAGAGTGGCAAGAGTCTGGGCAAACTGGCATAAAGAAATGATGGCAGATATGTTTGCTTTGGTTTTGGGTGGTCCGGCTGTGGTGGAGTCTTTGATGGATGTCGTCGGTCGTTCCGCCGCCGATACCTTACGGTTTAATCCAGAATCCGTACATCCTACCCCCTACTTGCGAGTGCTAATTAACCTGATTCTGTTACGTCGTTTGGGGCTAAACCAGATGGCGGCAGACCTCACCCGCGTTTGGAAACGGCTGTACCCCCGCATCACTCCTAACGATATTCCACTTGTGTTTATGAAGACTTTCTACCCTGCCGCTGAAATGGCAGTAGATACAATGGTATTTCAGCGTTATCATCAATTTGGCAATAAGTCAATGGCTGAGGTGGTAGCATTTGGTCCAGAACACATGGAAATGATCGAACTCGCTGGACAGCGTTTGGCAATGGGAAAAGACCCTGGGACAATCCCTGTTCGGCTGATGATTAGTGCGGCTCGCTTCGCACTGGATCGGCAGTTAGCAAATCCCCAAAGTATTACCAACAATTTTTACCGCATTCTTGGGAGGCGATAATCGATGACACAACTGAGTACCCAAGCTAGGGAAAATTATGGCAGGCTACGGTCAAAAGCGATCGCATTGCAGGAGATGGTCGAGCGATTAGGAGATCGCAGCATCCCTATTCAGGCATTAATCGACGATTTGGTAGCTCGGCAATTGCCAGAAAACCTCACCAGCACAGAAGAAATAGAACGGCTTCAGTCGATAGAAGGCTATTTGGCAGCACAGCGATTACTGGTGGAGGCTACACCACTAGAAGCAGAAGTCAAAGGCGCGATCGCCCGCATTCACCAAGAACTCATTAGATGTTGGCAGATATTTAAAGCATCATTGCCAGAACTGAATAATCGCGAACTCACTCCTTTGGAGGATTCTGATTCTCCCTGCTCAGACGAATTATTTTTAGATTTTATCACCGATTGCGAAGCTCGAAAGTGGACAGTAAAGTTGCTAGCTCAAGAAACACTACACTTGAACAGCGAGCAAACTAAGCAATTAATCAAGGCATGGGGAGATGCCGTTCATGCTTTTGTCGAAGATGCTCGCCAAAAATACGAACCGAATAGTAAAGTTCAACCCGGTCAACCAGAAACCTTTGTCCACTTCTTCTGTATCCATGATGAATTAGAAACACTCTACGACAGGCTTTCTAGTGTTATCAGTTATTGACAATCGATTGCCAATGGTCGAGAGTCATTTGTATTTACAAAGGATAAACGACAAAGGACAAATAACAAAACTCCCAATTATGATGAATAACTTACTTCTCAATCGTAAACGCGCCAAGCAGTTAAAAGCCCTGCGGGGCGGACTGATGATTCAACTTTACCCCACTAGACCGATTGGCACAGTTGATGAACAGGGAAATCTGCTGTTGAGTGATTTACTCAGTAGTTTTAAGCGTTATGCTGGGAATCAACAGACTGCCTATGATAGTGGTTCAGTGCAAACTAGCTCGACTAGCACTGTTAACCAGCTAGAACGCCAAGTAGAACGGGCAATGACTCAGGTATTAGGGCGCTCTCCCGGACGGGGTGCTGCCAATTTTTTCAATGCGTTGAATGCGGCTTTTCCCAAAACCAAGGGCGGCAAACTGGCTACCCTACCATCCCAGAGTCAGATGGTACTCTACAGTGCTGATGGCAAGAGTAAGGAACTACTAGGCGAGCTTTCAACTCAACAAGCAGCATTGTACCGTCAAGCAAGCATCATCATGGCAGATGCTTTAAAAATTATTGAGCGATTAAGTTCATTTATACCTCAAGCCGATCAAGAAAGAGTAGAAGCACTGCGATCGCTGATTACTTCCCAAATCAAAGTACTGGTGGAAGAATTTCGCTGGATGGATGAACCCCGACCTGCTAGGGTGGAAGCCTATCTCAGTTCGCTCAACGATAATGTAGCAGAATTTGGCAGACAGGCGTTTTTGAACGATGCCATGCTGGCGGTCAACATCAATGACGAAGACCAGATTACTCAGTATGAACTGCTCAAAACCTACATTCAAATGCTAGAGCAAGCCTGGGATAAATATTATGCTGGAGGCAGAGCAAGTCACTCTTCCTCGCTCAGCGAACGGATTGACCGCGCTCGCGTATTGTTACCAGTATTATCCCAAGGGAAAACCGATTTTAGCAATGCGTTGGAATCGGTGGGTTTAAGTGAAAGCGAACGCCGTTCCCGTGCTAGTCGATTTAGCATCTTAGCCACATCCCCAATTGAAGTAGAGAGAGATCCTCGTACAGCATCTAATCTAAGTGCATGGCTACCAGATATTACAGTCAGTGACCTCATTGACTGGCTAGACCGCTTTGCTAATATGGAAGCCCCCAGCACCTTAGACAATGCCTACGGAATTGACTTTGTGACAGACCAAGCAGACCGTCTGTTCTGGACGATCGCTCCGATAGTTGTCCATCTAAAAATTTGGACACCCCTCAACTCTTCAAGTCGGTCAACTTTAGAACAGATACTCTCGAATGAGCGAGTGACATGGGCATTAGATAACTTACTCACCCAGCTCAACGAACTGGCGAACCTAGCAGGGTAGTGGCTCAAGCACAACCAAACCACAATTTTTATTAGGAAGACGACAGGATTTGAACTATGGGTATTACCACAGGTGACTATGACCAGCTCAACGATCAAATTGCGGCGCTGCTGCAAGAAACTCTCGCCCAACTTGGTCCCGAACTGATTGCTAATCCCGACCTAGCAGAAGTGCTGAACCGTATGGTGGATGAGCAAGTTAGACAATTTGCTGCCACCCAAAACGGTAAAGCCCCAGCCCCCGATGCTGGGCTAACTGACCTCATCGGTTTGAGTAAGGATGCTCCCAACGATCTGGACAATACGCAGATATCTGCGGGAGTGGTGGATTACGATGATACTGTAACGAGCGATCGCATCCTCTCTGCTGCCGACCTCTACTATATATATATGCACGAACGCCTGGGAGTGTTCCGGGTGATGAACAAACTACAAGAACTTTTCCGGGCTGGAACGCTGCGGATTTCCAATGGTCAAGGGGCTTACGGACTTTATCGCTTCGATAAGCACAATATTTTGCGCTATCACCAGCGCGAGCGTCTGCGTGCTTATCGTCGTGTTTTCGGTTATACCAATGTCGATCCGGGACCTAGCGCCCGTGCCAATCCCCAGTTTCATGGTTTGTTTGTCCATTTTATTAGCGAAACGGCGAAGTTCTGGCGAGATAAACGCATCAGTGAAGTCATTCGAGAACGAGCCACCGATCCGACATTTGGCTCGATAGCGATCGTCCGTCGCGCTGGCTTGGATTTGCGAAATAATCTTAAGAATTCCTCATACGGCTACATTAATGTGTTAAGGGTAGAAACCAGTCAGGCACTCGCCGAGGCTTTCAAAGTACTGGAATCTATGGATATACGCGCCCAGTTTGGTGCCGATAATGCTTGGGAACTGATTGAACTAGTGCTGTGGCAATACTTCCGCGAATCCGTTCACGCCAGCACCATGAACCGCATGGCTGTTGCTGGCAGGGAAATTCTACGCTGGTTGGCGCAACCTTATGTATTGCAAAAGAACCGTACTGACTTTGAAGCCTTGCTGTTCCGCATCGCTGAGTACGCCGAAGAATGGATTTCCAGCGAGAAAGGTATGCGAATGAGCCGTCCCACCCCACCACCCCGGAATGTATATGTACCTGGTGCGCCGCCCAATGGCAAACGTCAAGAGTCGGTTGTGAAGCGAGCGTCGCGTGGATAAAAGCCCGCTCCTAATATGGGTGGTTATGGTGCAACGTCTGCTGATAATCAAATAAAGAGGACTGGAGATGAAACTACAAAATCAATGGCTCTTTGACACTCCATTAGATTTATCAAGGCGGTTTGATAGATTTGAGATTGACTTGGAATTGGAAAAAGTAGGGGGCATTCCTAAACGGGATTATCTGCGATGGATACAGTTCTCGCTAAATATGTACTTCAAAAAAACAGCGTTACACCCCTCGATAGTGGAGGACGGCGTGGACACAAAAAACTTTCGCAACGCTGTTGAATTCTTCAATGAACGGGCAACTGGTAGGAAGAATAACAGAGAGATTGACAAAAAGACACAGAACAAGCTGATTTTCGCCAACGAACAAAATAGCGGCTACTTAAATTGGCTAAAGACACAACTTAACAAACTTGGTTATGCACCACTAACAATCAACTACGGAGCTAACGAAAAACCAACCAGTGCAATTGTGGCGTTTCAGAAGACTTATGATGGGACTTTCGGATTCTCGCTGAAGCCAGATGGTTTCGTCGGTGCCAAGACTCATCTTGCATTGCTACACGCCATCAAACGGCTCAAGCCTAAGCTAGTAAAACCATCGGCATCCTGTGAACTTTGCAATTTGGTGCAAACAGCGCCCGTTGACGAACTAGCTACATCTAAACATGAGAGGGAGAGACTCCTATGTTTGCGTGATTTTATTGCAGAAGCTTTGAAGGGTAAAAAAGTAGATGATCGATATTGGACATATCCTTTTGAGACCTTGCTCGGTCAGATTCTGCCATGCAGTTATGTAGGTCAAAAGAATAGCCAGGGGATTTCGTTTAAAAACAAGAGAACGATAATGGCTATAAAAAGGTTCAAACACATGGTGGGAGATTCAAAGGATAAACAGACAATCGCAAAAGCAATTAAGCGGATTCATGACGACATATTGTGTCAACTAAATTCGTTGAGTTATGCCGTAACAACTGCGTTAGGCGAGTCTCCTAACAGATGGGAGTCTCCCGAATGCGTTGAAGCCAGGATGCTCTTAGCACAGAGTGTTAAGCATTATCCAGAAAGCATATTCAAATGCTTTCGCAAATTATTGCTCTCATCATTCTCTGCTACGTGTAATTTGCCGAGGAGAAAGTGAAAAATGCGTATCTGACGTTTTCTGTCAATGCGTAAGTCCTACAAAAGTAGATTTTGCCACCAACATGAATTGATTAGCGCATTCACCATTCCACAGGTACACCAAAATGGTAACGCTTTCATCCCCCCTATCAATAAGTGTTAGGCAACAACCTTGGTCTTGTGTCCTCGATCCGAGTTTGTTGCTGTCACCCTATGGATTATCGGTTGTTAAATCTTTGGGAACAAGTATAGACCTGTGGGTTGCACGCGAACTCTGGCATTTGCTTGATAATACCCACTTCTACCAACAACAACCAGGTTCTCTCATCATGCCAGCCATGCTAGCAGACTCGCTAGAAATTCAGTCTAATGCTCAGCAGGAAGTCTTTCAAGTCCTACAAAATTGGAAGTCTTTCAAAGTCAATACTAATTTAGCCAATTTAAAACTATTTTGGCTTGGAGATAATCCTGGCGAATCATTCCTACCCCCGAATACTGACTCCCAACTTTTGCAACATTGGGAATTCTTAGCGCATTCCCTGGAGCTTCAAATCAATCAACATCTCCCAACTAGTAATACCCTAACCTCAGCACTTCGGGACACCATCTCATTGGCTACCGCTTTGGATTTAGCATTTATCTTGACTTATCAAAGCCCAAACAATAGAATCGAATGCCCTCCTGCAATCTGTACAGCTTTAGAAAGCTGGGGAATTCCCTGTCGAGAAATTAATCCTTTAGATCCTTTAGCTACAATCGAACGGGACAATCTGCATCATCTCATTGTTAAAGCAGGATTTTCAAAGTTCTTATGGGCAGGACTAAACTTAGCTGTTCTCTACTTAGTGGTGCCTTCTGCTTTGACTCTTGGTTGGAGATTTGGGCTCAAATCAGACATTCCATCCCTAGACATGGAAAATACCGCACCAATCGCTGATTTGTGGAAGGAAGCCCAAGGATTTTGGTATCAAATTTGAGTTTAACTTGAGCCAGCATTATCTGAGAAGTTTTCATGCTGAAAATGAATTAAAATGTAGTTTTATTAAAATTTTTAACTAATTTTAATTTTTTTAAAAAAACATAGCATATTTCTGAAATAGAAGTAGGTTGCTTTGAATATTTCAATCAAAGCTGATGCCGAAGGTATAGCCATGAAAGAGCCGCAAGAGGAGTTTCCTCAGACTGAGAGAATAGAGATAAATTCTGTTCCCAAAATTGTCGGGGAATTCTATCTGAGAAACTATCATTTTCTGGTGATTCATCTTGACAATAAAGCTGATAATTCTACAGAGGCTAATTTAACTGCTGTTTCCCAAATTTCGTCGCTACCAGAAAATATTCATTTCACTGTGAATGGAGAGCTTTGTGCAATCATCAGGGCTGAAAATTACGAAACTCTCGACACCAAACCCGATATTTCTCTTCTCCTAACACAACGAGAACTTCAAATCGTCAAGTTGGTTGCTTTAGGAAAGCCTAACAAGCAAATTGCTAGTCAGCTTTGTATTAGTGAATGGACTGTCTCTACCCATTTACGTCGTATTTTCGCTAAGCTTAGTGTGGATAGTCGGGCAGCAATGGTACATCGATGTGCTTCACTACTAAGCTAACAATTCTGGGGTGTTAAAAATCTTTACCAAGGTCGCGTAAATAAACATAACTATCTGTAAGGGCTGTTAGTGGTTAGTTGTTAGTGGTTAGTTGGCTTCTAACTTCTGAATTCGTAAACTTATGCAAATTACCCTGAACCTACCTGATAGCCTTAGCCAGACCGAAACTTTTAACCAGAGCGATTGGCTCCGGGAGATTGCCATTGCCCTGTTTGAGCAAGAACGGATTTCCCTCAGCCGCGCCAGCAAAATTGCCGGGATGGAAATCATGGACTTTCAAAAACTGCTGTCAGATCGTGGCATTTGTGTCCACTACGATGTGGAAGAATTTGAGCAGGATGTCCAGCACCTGCGTGATCGAGGCTGGCTATGATCGTTGTCAGCGATACCTCCGCCCTCTCTAATCTTGCCATTGACTTGGGTTAATACCGCTTCCAACACTTCACTGATAAACTTGACTAATTGTATTGCCCATTAACTTGATTTGGTTGGCTATCTCTACTGGTTTTATCACTTTAATGTTATCTCCAAATCCAACAATCCACCGTTTGAGTTCAAAATCATTAATTGACCAATGTGGTAAAGTTAACTGACATAACTAGCAATAATTTCTCGATCTACTTGTCTTTGTCGCTGGCGATTTCTATGGTAACACTCCTGTAAAGGTATTTTTAAATACCAACATATCCAGGTATCTGCGCCAACACTGGCAAACTTTTGTAATATATCTATTCGCCAAGCACGTTTAGCATTAGTAGCATCATATATGACTGAACATCCAGCAGCGATCGCCACTTGTACTCTGTTCAACACCTCCGTCTCAACTAACTTCCATTCACCCTGAATATGTTCATCTCCAAACAATTCCGCACGAATCATATCGGTGGAAACCATTATCAGATTAGGATTTTGTTGACACCAGTGATTAGCAAGAGTGGATTTTCCCGAACCAGGAATACCAATTAAAAAGTGACAAATAGCGGACATTTCGATATTTTGTGCTGAAGGAGCCAATTTATACTACGTTTGTAACCTATAAGTTGTCTAGTCACTCATGCGAATAACGAAATAACATAACATTTCTTAGTCTACTGAGTACAAATTTATCCACGTAGCAAGGCTGATGCCAACATCTACGGTTAATTATTTCTTTGGCGTACCTTACGAACGTGGAAATCACTATAGTGTGATAGCCCACCAGATGAGAACGCTTGGTTGTTCGCATGAAAAGCTTTCAAAATAGATTTTGAGGGTGTTAAATTGTTTATACCAAACGTAAAGAGTGGAGATAGATGAGCCTTTTTCAGTGTAAACAAAACACAGTACAAAGCACTAACTAAAACAAAAAGTACTCAGAACTGATGCAATCGGTGTATCTACACTGCTTTTTAAGCATGAGGTTTACTCCTCTGCTTCACTTTGACTGCAATTAAGTTAGTATGAATCAAAAAATACACACAAACGACTAGTACCAGGTAGAAGTATATGGATGTTAATCAGCGCAAGTTATACGCTCTACTCAGGGAATCTACCATTAGCACAGAAAGCAAGATATGTCAACATTTGCCTTTTTTAGCAATTGATGATTTGAATCAATGGTGGCAGAAACAAGGCTGTAAAGCAGGTGCAGTCAGTAGTTCTTCTGACCGGGTGAATCTAAACCCAAAGAAGAACAATGCAACTCAACCAGAAATTAGACATCCCCTTAGTGGTCAATCTAGAGAAATAAGCTTACCTAACACACAATACCAGCAATCTGAGCAGATAGCACAACAAATTCAAGCAGCTTTTGCACGCATCCGTATTCCAGATAAAGCAGAAGATGATCCAGAAAATTTGGTAAGACTTTTCTGGTGGTGTTGGCGGTTTTATCCAAATTTGCTGGCATCATTGGGGATAAATCTGTTGACTCCTGCTCACTCTATATTGCCTGACTGTCCTCAATCAAGTTATAACAGTACGGTGTCCGCGTTAGTTGGAGCAATGTTTCCTAAAGATTGGCAGCTTCAAGACTCGGTTCAACATCCTTATTTACTAATATTTACTTTTTCCCCTGTTCAGGAGTTTATTAAATCTTCACGTAAGTTTCTCGATTTTTGGGCGGGTTCCTATCTGTTACACTACCTTAGCGCTATCCTCTGTTGGCGAATTGCTGAACTCTACGGACCAGATGCAGTGATTACGCCTTCTTTATGGAGTCAAGAAATTATTGATGCATTAATTGTTAAAAACTACTCAGAATTTCAGGAAGAGTTTAGAAAATACGAAGGAACTGACCCTGCTACCAAATTTATAAACAAACATTCCCAAAGTTTGTCTACAGCCGGGTTTCCTAATGTGATTACTGCTGTTGTACCAAGTAAAGAATATGCTGTTAGCCTTGGAAAAGATTTAGAAAAGACTCTCAAAAACCATTGGTATGAAATCAGTTGTGAAGTTCGCAACCATGTTAAAGATACTGTCCGCAATTTAGTTAAAGATGATGCCAGTCTTAATCAAGTTTGGGAAGAGATTGCATCTGAATTTACGAGTTTTGAAAACCTCAACCCTTACAAAGCAGAACTGCAACAATTGCGTCACGGTGGATGTTGGGAATGGAATAAACTCTGGGAGTCACAAATTAAGCATTCGTGGGAAACTTACTTTGTTGCTGTTCCTTTGGGTAGTCCAGACACAGATTTAGAAGTGACAACAACTCCTAGAAATCTGGAATGGGAGAATGCTCAAAATCGGATAGCAGACACTAAAATGAAACTGCCAACCGAGGCAGAACGACAAGCATATAAAACGCTTAATGTCGGGACTTGGTGGGGAAGTTATCAGGCGCGACTTGGTCATGCAATTCAGTCCATTAAGAACACTCGTGTATGGGAAATTCCTGTAGCATCAGGAGAGCGTTCCACTCTATCTGGTCAGTATAGCGCCTTGCATCCTCGGTTTCTCTATCAAAATTTTCAAAATGGATTGGGGTTACCGTTGGAGTCGATGCGGTTATTCTGGCGGGTTATGCCTATTGCTTATCCAGGGGTGTTTAATGGTTCTGAGAAACTTAATGCTATTGAACTAACTAAGCGTTTGGCATGGAAACATGGAAATATAGCGAAGAATCTGGGTATTAAGCTTGATGAATTTGATAATGATTATGAAGGATTAATCCGCTTTCCGAATCTCTGTTCTATTGCTGCGGCACATTTTGCTAGTCATCATCCCAGACAGATTCAAAACTTTTGGTCTGACTTACGAACTCAGGTATACCAACAACTCCGGTTGAAGCATGATGTATTTTGTTCGCGTACCCGTCGTCCTTTTCAAGTCCGTCGCGCAGATGCTGCATTGGAAACATTAGAAAACTATGGCAATGGTTACAACGGTGTTATGTTCTCTAGTAAGTGGTTGGCGGATGACATGGGACTGAATCCATCAGAAACAGCGGTCTTACGTACTGCTGTAGACGGTGTGCAAAAAGAACACTTCGGTGATGGCAGTCCAGCGGACTGGTGGGTTTTGGTGCTGGCGGATGGTGATGGTATGGGGCAGTATGTCACTGGTAGTAAGTTGAAGAATTACACAGATTATATTGTTTCAGAATTGGTTGACCGCAGTCATATTGAAGATGAAGCTTGGGGTGAATTACTTAGAACTAAAAAACGCATGGGACCTGCTACCCACGTAGGGTTGAATCGGGCGTTACTGGATTTTTCTAATCGCTTAGTGCCTTATATTACAGAGCAACGTTTTTGTGGACGGGTTATTTATAGTGGTGGTGATGATGTAATGGCTGCACTACCACTGGCTGATTTACCAGGGTTTTTGCGTTCCTTACGGGCAGCTTGGTGTGGTGCAGTAGACCCAGAGAATCAGTTTAACAGCCAAGGAGGATACTGGCAATGGCAAGACCAGTCTACTAGACCAAAGGAATTTCCAAACCGACCTTTGTTTACTATGGGTAGGGGTGCGACTATGAGTTTGGGTATTGCGATCGCTCACAAGAGTGTTCCTTTGCCTACAGTGTTGGAAAATATATGGGAGGCGGAGAAAGAACGAGCTAAGAAGTTATTGGGTAGAAAATCCCCAAAAGGGAGAATGATTATTCCGGTTAAAGATGGTTTGTGCTTTCGGGTGATTTATGGTTCTGGTAATACTCTAGAAGCTTTGATGAAAGGTCATCTTTTACCCCGATGGTGGAATTTTTTGCAAGCTTACAAACAAATAGACTTTAGTCCTTTACTATATCGTTTAGCTGAGGAACTACCACGTCACGCAGATGTTACTGAGGATAGTCGGCTGTTTCGGAAGGTGGCGAAAGTAGTCATAGCTAGTCGGGATGAGCAATTGCCAAAGTCTGTGGAATCTGCTTTACTACGGTGGTTTGATGCTTGGGAACAATGGGCTTGGAGTGCCAAACAGCAAGCCGATAAAGAGCAGGCGTTAGGTGCTACACCAGAGGATATGGCAAAGTTATTGCGGTTGAGTGCTTTTTTAGTGTCGCGACGACGACAGGAGATGGGGTGGGAAAGGTAAGCTCTAATTAATCCCAACTTTCTCCTACACAACCTTAGCCACCGAAATCTTAAAATGAAAGGTGAGTGCGTGAGGGCAACCCAATGCAAATTACCCTGAACCTACCTGATAGCCTTAGCCAGACCGAAACTTTTAACCAGAGCGATTGGCTCCGGGAGATTGCCATTGCCCTGTTTGAGCAAGAACGGATTTCCCTCAGCCGCGCCAGCAAAATTGCCGGGATGGAAATCATGGACTTTCAAAAACTGCTGTCAGATCGTGGCATTTGTGTCCACTACGATGTGGAAGAATTTGAGCAGGATCTCCAGCACCTGCGCGATCGAGGCTGGCTATGATCGTCGTCAGCCCCCAGCTATATCAGCGTGTCCTAGCCCTTGCTCAAGAACCTTAGTAAAGGAAAAGCCAAGACAGTCGGTGGAGAAAGCCAGCTAACACTGCGTTGGTGGAGCGGAATAGAGGAATCCGTAACATTTTAGATAACGAAGGTAATAAAGATGACTTGATTGCTTTTATGCTAGACCGCAATCTACCAGTTGATGAAATTGAGGTAGCCAATATCGCAGATGAAATACTACAGAATCCTCCAGTGCAAGGATTTTTAACTATCTCCATTGCCTTGCAATGGAGACTCCAATATGGAAGAGTCATTGATTGAGCGTGCTAATCTCGAAGATGGTGTAATTGCTGTTTATAGACCTAATCCATGATTCGTACTGTTGATAAAATCAAAGTAGAATACGGAGATTTTCAGACCCCAATAGAGCTAGCTAAGAAAGTCTGTCGGAAATTATTAGCACTTGGTGTTCATCCTGATGTCATAATTGAACCAACTTGTGGAGTCGGTAATTTTATTGAAGCTGCTTCAAAGTTGTTTCAATCAAGCCATAAAATAATTGGCGTAGAAATCAACCAAAGTTATCTAAGAGAAATTGAAGAGAAACGGCAAATTCTCCAAGATAAAAGAATTGAGTTAAAAGCTGGAAATTTTTTCCAATTTAACTGGACTTCAATGATACATAACATAGATGAAAGGATACTAGTTATTGGTAATTTCCCTTGGGTAACGAATTCTCAACAAGGCACGATTAATGGTATAAATTTACCCAATAAGAAGAATTTTCAAAATCATAATAGTTTAGATGCAATTACAGGAAAAAGTAATTTTGATATTTCTGAATGGATGTTAATACAGGCTATTCAATGGCTACAGAAACGAGATGCTTATCTTGCCATGCTTTGTAAAGCTTCTGTTTCCAGAAAGTTACTGAATTATCTCCATTCCAATCAACTTAATATTTCTGTTTTTTCTACTTTTAAAATAAATACAAAAAAATATTTTAATGCTGATGTTGAAGCTTGTTTATTATTCTGCCAGTTCGATTCCAGTTCGCGAAAAGACTTTTGTGACGTATTCGCTAGTCTTGAAGAATCAAATCATTATCGAATAGGGTATCGTAACAATGTTTTAATTAGAGATGTAGATTCTTTTGATAAACTAAGTAAACTATATGATATAAATGCTAATATAAAATGGCGTTCTGGCATTAAGCATGATTGTTCAAAAATTATGGAATTTCGTCAGATTAATGATACTTTAGTAAATGGACTGGGAGAAGTAGTTAAGATTGAAGAAACATATCTCTTTCCTTTAATCAAAGGTTCCGACATAGCTCAAAATAGAATAAGAACTACCGATAAATATATTCTGGTTACTCAAAAATTTGTAGGAGAACCAACAGAATGCATAAAAACACTAGCACCTAAAACATGGAGTTATCTGGAGTCTTATGCAACCTACTTGGATAACAGAAAAAGTAAAATCTATCAAAACAATCCTCGGTTTTCTATTTTTGGAATAGGTTCATATACTTTTGCACCCTGGAAAATTGCTATCTGTGGACTATACAAGAAATTAGAGTTTAGATTGGTAGGTCGGTTAAATAGCAAGCCTACAGTGTTTGATGATACCGTTTATTTTCTTAGTTTTGATGATGAACAAGCTGCATACACAACCTATGAGCTTTTGACTTCTCCGACAGCATTGGACTTTTACTCATCCTTAATTTTTTGGGATGAAAAGCGCCCAATCAAATCAAGTATCTTGAATAGCTTGAATCTAACAGCTGTGAAAAAGTTAAGTAAGCTAACGCAGTAAATTCTAGATGTTTTACTTTTTCAATTTACGTTTATGTGGGATAGACACAATGGCTGAAACCCTGATTCTTTCGTTCTATCCCACAAATCACTCTCCCGCTAAGGGTTTAAGGTGCTGAGATGATGAATTTATTGATACAAATTCTCATTTATTTGAAGCAAGATTTGCACCCCACAAAAAAGTGCTGTAGACTTAGCTCAGGGCAAAGCTTTCAGAGACTAGCCTTTGGCTTCAATGAAGTCGATTAAAAATGGAAACTGAGTTGTAACCCATTTGCTGGGCTATCTTAACCCTGCTTTGGCTTCAATGAAGTCGATTAAAAATGGAAACTAGTTGAGAGTTAAACTCAGCAACTACTGGGATAATTCTTTGGCTTCAATGAAGTCGATTAAAAATGGAAACACAAACATGGGGCGAAGAACCACACCAAATATTAGATACTTTGGCTTCAATGAAGTCGATTAAAAATGGAAACAATCTTTAAATCCCTGCTAAATTTAACAGGAACATAAAAGACTTTGGCTTCAATGAAGTCGATTAAAAATGGAAACTAAACAAATGCAGCGCAAAACAGCCCGAGTAAAAACGCTTTGGCTTCAATGAAGTCGATTAAAAATGGAAACTGGGCAGTGTTTAAAGGGACTTTTTCAGAACTTTCTCTTGGGCTTCTATAAAGCTTCTCTAAAATAGAGAATTGATTCTCAAGAAATTTTTGTGAATTCAATTCTTTCTTTATACTTTTGCCTTATCAAGGGTAGTTAGAATAATTAAGAGTAGCAATATCTGCTCTATATCTGAACCAGGAAGGAAAAATCTCTATGGTCTCAGCCACTATTAATACAAGTCCCCTTAGCTTTGAAGCATTCGTTGCTAGCTATCTGGATAATGTACGTTATGAACTAATTGACGGAGAACTCATTGACTTGGAACCCACTGGACTCCATGAACAGGTAGTTGGATTCATTAATCGTAAGCTCAACGTGGCAATTGATCTGCTTAACTTGCCTTGGTTTATTCCTATGAAATGCCTGATTAAACCATTAGGTCAAAATTCAGCCTTTAGACCCGATGTTGTGATTCTCGATCAGACAGCTTTGGCAAATGAGCCATTGTGGAAAACCGAGCCAGTGATTACACTTGGGAATTCTGTTAAATTGGTAGTAGAGGTTGTTAGTACCAATTGGCAGAATGACTATGCTCGGAAAGTTGAAGACTACGAAGTCTTAGGTATTCCAGAGTATTGGATTGCAGATTATTTAGGGCTGGGAGGCAAACGCTACATCGGCTCATCCAAACAACCTACGATTACGATTTATCAGTTAGTTGATGGAACTTATCAGGGACAGCAGTTTAGAGGAAGAGAACGTCTCATATCCCCAACATTTCCAAACTTAAATTTGACCGCAGAACAGATATTTGCTGCTGGTCAATGTAGTTAAAGATTGGGGAGTGGAGGAAAATTTTTCCAACATTCGTTTCCTCATACACCACTTGAAGTTTTCACTTTTTAATTTACTTGAAATCATGCAACTTTATGGAATCGAAGCATTAGATATCATGCTATTTCGAGAAGCTAAACCCTTTTCACCAACGGAAGGGTCTTGGGCAAAGGGAATATTTCCACCTTTGCCAACTACTGTATTTCAGGCTTTACGTTCAGCAATTGATGTCAATGAAACTGACAACAACACACGTCAATTCCAATTTATTGGACCATTTTTACTTTATGAAGAACCGGGTACTGAACCTGTTCTCTGGCTACCAACACCTAAAGATTTATTGTGTGTAAAAAGGTTTGGTGAAGAGGCCCAAGAATCTTCTGAAAATAATGACAGTGAAGAATCAACTCGATGGCAACGTCTTGTTCGTTTACAACCTTTAGACCGCAACAATGAAGTATGGAAACCACTAGGATTTGACCCGGATTATTTCCCAGAAAATGGACTTTCACCAATGGTTAAACCTCCATATTCACCAGATAAAGCCGTTGGTAATGGTCTAGATGAACTTGGTAGTGAGGAATATATTAGCGATCGCCCCCATCCTTGGATAAAAGCCTCAGCTTTAATTAAATATCTGCAAGGAGAAAATTTAACCAACCCAGAAGACTTTCACCCCAATCCCTGGAGTCTGCAAGTATTACCGCATATTCAGATGGCGCAAGACAAACGCCAAGTGAAATCTGAGGACGGTTATTTTACTGAAGTCGCGGTACGTCTGCACAAATACTGGAAGTTGGTTGCTGGTATCAATGCAACTCTTAAACAATCTACAGTGCGCTTGGGTGGTGAAGGACATCGGGCGTTAGTCTATCCCCTCCATCGCCCACCTGTTTGGGATGAAATTCAACTCTTTCGGGAACCATCACCAACAAGCAATCAAGCTTATCTTCTCACCCCTGGATTAGCCCAAGTCGATCCAACTGCAATGGTTTACGGTGTTTATTCCCATACTTGGCGACAAAATTTATCTGGGTGTGTGAGCGATCGCCCAATTCTTTGGGGTGGTAAATCTGTCTTCCCTAAAACACCAATGTTACCACAACGAGCGTTTGTACCACCAGGGACAGTGTATTGGTTTAAGCATAAATCCGAAGATTTAGGTGATAGCTGCAAAGATTCTTTACAAAAAGTTTTGCCTCAAGATGGCGGTAAATGGCTGCAAACGCTACAAAGCTTGAATTACGGAACTTTACTTTGGAATAGACAACAATGAATACACATATATCCTACATATACTTACAATCCCCACTACACACAGGAGGAGCAAGCCAAGAAGGTAATATTGTGGGTATTGCCCGTGAATCTCATTCTGATTTACCGTATATGGGTGCTAGTGGACTTAGAGGTAAGTTGCGAGCCAGTACCCCAGAGAGCCAACGAAAGAGATTGTGGGGTAATACATTAGAAGATGTACACCAAGATGGTGATGATAATCTAACTCAAGGTGCTATCTGGGTGGGAGACAGTTCAATTCTTTGGTTCCCCATTCCTTCCCTAAGTCATGGAATTGTATGGATTACTTCACCCTTTTTACTGCGACGCTGGCTGCGGTTACATAATCAATCACAGTCTCAACCATTACCCGTACCTCAACCCAATCACTTTAGTAAAGGTCAGACTAAATTATACCTCAAAGATGCAATTTTTCAACCATCAGAATTGACACTTTGGTCTGATTGGAAAAAGTACGTCCCTACAGGTAATGCGATCGCACAAACCATTGATAAAGCACTCATATTGTCTGAGCGAGACTGTCAAGTATTAATTCAAACTAGCTTGTGGCGACAAGTACGGGTCAATTTAGGTGAAGGTAAGGTTTTGGCAGAAAATGCAGGTTTCCGCTATGAAGAGGCTATCCCTCCAGAAACCTTAATGTATTTCCCTTGGGGAACAACGACTTCTGCAAATGGTACAAGCGGAACAATCTCTGGTGAGTTGAGAGAAATTCTGAATAATCAGCCAATTTGGCAATTTGGCGGACAAGAAAGCCTTGGACGGGGATTAGTCGAACTGTGGACACAAGAATTAACCTTACCGTCAACTCAAGCACCCCAAACTCAAATAAATTAATACTAGTATGGAGTCAATACTGATGTTAAGCTATGACCCTCGAAAAATTTCAACCGCAGTCTATAACAACCTAAAACAAGTTAAAGAGAAAACCTCCAAGAAGGAAGACCATGACAAACAGAAAAGCCAAGCTGTAGAACTTTATACATTTGTAGCCACTTGGGGTCTGCTACGGCTTGCAGGTGAAGAACCAGCTCTAAGCAATGAACTCCAAAAGCAAGCTGTTGTCAAGTGTTTTTTCCAAACGTTAGGAGAATTAGCGTTTCCAGAAGAAAAACCCAACCCCTTGGTGGGAATGTCAAAAATTGAGAAACTCACTCATCCAAAAATGAATGCTTCAGAGTATTTGGGGTTAACAGGCTTTGCATTGCAAGTTGCGCGGGAGTTTTCCTTCTGGGCAGAAGCATTGTATCCCAAACCATCAACCACAGGGAAAACTCAAGCTAATTCAACCCAAACGGCAGCAAAGTAGAAATGACGAATAATACCTCAAATCGAAACCCGATTCTAGCAAACCCTTGGTTAAATCACCCATTACACCGTTCTCCTGACCCTGCACCATCTGCTAGTTTTATAGAATATCTACGTTGGATGAGAATTCGCCGGGATAACCCTAACAACAATTCGCAAATTGGTCTTGTTAACAACGGTGAAGTTCTAGAACTGTTTCAAAAACTACAGAATAAAAGTGACTACGCCTCACGACTAAACTCCTTAACACAGCGTACCCGCAGACTAGCAACGGTATGTTTTGAAGTCAAAACAACCTGGCGAATTCGTGTTGGTGGGATGAAAGGACCAGAATCTATACTACTTCCTGCTTTTGATGCTTTGGGAATGCCATACATACCCAGCACAACTCTTAAGGGGGTTGCTAGAGAGATGGCAGAACGAGATTCTGAAGCTACCCTAGAAGATATTAGACAAATTTTTGGTGATTTAGAACCTACTGCCTGTATGGGTAAGGTTACCTTTTTGGACGCTTATCCACTGCCATTTCTCCAAGAGAACCCTAATTCTGATGATGAAGCAGAAGGGTTAGTGCCAGATATGGCAAATTCTATCTGGACATGGGATCAACATGACACTCCTCAATACAAAACGAATCCTAATGTATTTTTATCGCTGCGTAAACCGATATTTGTGATTGGTTTACGGGTTACAAGTAGAGAAAATCTTGGACTTCTTGAGCGAGTGAAAAAATGGTTGCTTAAAGGACTGACTCAGGGAATCGGTTCGAGAGTTAACAGTGGTTATGGTGTGCTGGAGGAAGTTCAACCCAGCAACGAACAGGAAAAACCAAAAAAACGTAAATCAATTGTGAAAGTTCAATTTAAGCTGCAAGGACAACTGATTCACGGACGACAGAAATTTGATAAATGGCAGCAAAAGCGAAACCAACCAGAATGGAAACCACCAGGAGTTGCTCAACCAGAAGTTCGCCCCCCTGCTTTTCGTTCAATGCTACGTTATTGGTTTCGCACCTTAGCATTAGGAGTATTAGAACCACAGTTAGTACGAAACTGGGAGTTAACTCTTTTCGGTGGTATTGAACCCCAAGCTAGAATGGGAGTGTTTCAGTTAGAAATTCCAGATGGCAAAGTCAAACGAGACAATGCTGAGAATGATGATGATGATTTTGGATTAGCCACTGGAACTTTAATTCTACGCCAGTCTTATTTGATGCAACAATTATCTGAAGAACAACGAACTACTACAGTTAAGTTGATACAAAGTCTGAGTTGGCTAATGTTTCACCTTGGTGGTGTCGGTCTGGGTGCTAGAAGACCCTGCTATTCAAGACAAGATAGAGATTCTGCACCTTGGTGGCGTGGTTCCACGATAACATTTAGAGATAATGACCAAAATTGGAGATATTCTTCTTCCTTAGAAGCTTTACAAATAGATTTTCGCAAGTATTTAAATACCTTTTACACTAGTTTATCAGCTTTAACTGGTCAAACTTTGCAACTTTCACGACCAAGAACAGCAAGCATGACAGGAAATTGGGCAGAAGCAGTTGATAGCAACTGTCGCATTCTTTGTGTTGAAGGCAGTATGCATTATGATTATGATAAACCCCCTGCTTTAGCTCTATTGCATCGGGAAGCAACAAGGGAAGGAAACGGGTATAATCGGCAACTATGTGGTTCCATGAATGAGCGATCGCCTATTTGGATTGCACGAATTAACAACCGATTTGATGTCGTTACCATTTTTGGAATAGATAACTCATATCGTCAACGCTATTTTAAATTACTCACAAAACCAGATTCTTCTGTCACAGACGTTAGAAAGATTTGGCCTATTTCTCAAGCGTTTTAGTCTTTTGATTGACATTTATGTGGGATAGACACAATGGCTGAAACCCTGATTCTTTCGTTCTATCCCACAATTCACTCTCCTGCTAAGGGTTTGAGGTACTTTAGTGATGAGTTTATTGACACAGTTTCTCATTTATTGGAACCAAAATTTGCACCCCACAAAAAAGTGCTGTAGACTTACCTCAGGGCAAGGCTTTTAGGCGGTAGCCTTTGGCTTCTATGAAGTCGATTAAAAATGGAAACGACAGCAGGAAATGTATTCATTGCTGATAATCTCCAGCACCTTTGGCTTCTATGAAGTCGATTAAAAATGGAAACGAAATAATTTCCTCTTCGCTCGCTTGTGCTTGTTTTCTTTGGCTTCTATGAAGTCGATTAAAAATGGAAACTTAATAGCGTTTGATAGTTTCTCAGCGCACTGAGAAACGGCTTTGGCTTCTATGAAGTCGATTAAAAATGGAAACGATGTTGCGTTGGTCGATATTAGAAACCCGGTATCTCAGAGATACCGGGTTTCTCAGGGTTATCAATGTTGTGCGAGTTGCTATAAATCAGTCCAATTTTCCAGTTGTAGTTCGATTATGCGCTAAGAAAAACCTGTGCCTTACTTATCCATTAACGGCTAAGAGGAAGTAGTACGGCGATCGTATATATCTTTGATGATTTCCTCTGGCGTACGTTCGTCTTCCCAAACACCAAAACTTTCCATAAAGGTTTCCAGTGGGTGAGTTTTTGGTATATCCTCATATGGTATATTTATTTCAGTAGCTAAAGCCTGTTCTGGCTCTGCAATTCCAACTTTCTTGCCCTTTTCTTTAGCTGTTACCATAAGTTCCATTAATGTAATTGCCTGACGCAACACATCGCTTTTCGTTACACCAATTTTGCCAGCAAGTTCTTCCAAAGTATCATTGAGTTCAGGCGATAAATCTAAATTAAAGTGAACCATCTCTTTTATCTCAGTTTTATCTCAGTCATTCGGTCTTGCAAGTGCATCATATCCTTTTGTAACAAGTTAAGCTCATAATGTATTGTGAATACAAAGATTCTTCTTTACCACAAGAGCCTAAAATTCCAGTTTCAATCAAGCCACCAGAACACCTACGTCAACAGTCACCTGATAGAGCATTACTGACACTTAAAATTTTGGGGAAAATTTGTATTAAATTTTCATTTAAGAGACAATTTTTACGTAATCTTTACATCCATTTACCCAGAATACCCCTAAAGTTCTATTAAGCTAATTCGATATCTGAACTCAATACTTGAAGGTTTTGACTCGATCCCCCCAACCCCCCTTATGAAGGGGGGCTTTAAACCCCCCTTTTCAAGGGGGGCTGGGGGGATAAAAATTTCATTGAGATAACTTTAGATATTAGAGAAATAATATGGTAATCTTAATTGCAAATATTGGTACTTCTGATTTAGCAATTGAAGTCGTTGTTGATGGCACAAAGTATTATTTACCTATTGACCCACTTCCAGAAATTAATCAAGATAAAGAAGGGTTAATACCACAAGAACAAGATATGTGGACTCATCCACGTAAATATTTTCGTGAGAGTGGGTTGTATACTAGCTTGGGTTTTTCTGAGAATGTAGAACCAACCAGTATAAAACTCACAGAAAGACTATTAGAGCAGTATAAAAACAATTTTGAATATTGGCATTCTCGAATTCATGCTCCTCGGATTTGGGGTGTTGTAGAAAAAGCTGTTCGTATGGGGATTAACCAAGGTTATATCTTTGTTACTAATCAACAATCAGAGAAATTCCCTGAAGGACATGAAAAAGATACTAGATTTTTATATGAAATTTTAGAACTATGGTTTAAAGATAAATATCCTAATTTTGTCTTTATTCCTGAAGTGATTCCTCAAAATGTGCGCGTTTATATACCAGATGATTTATTTCAATACTATTACGATTTCTTCAATCGTATCAGTTTGGGAGATACCAGATTGAAGCAACAAAAAAAAGAGGAAGAACTAATGTTGATTAGTGTTAAAGGGGGAACACCCCAAATGAAAACTGCTCTGCAACTCCAAGGGATTTCTGTGTCTACTGTGAAGCGACTTTTATTTGTCAATCCACAACTATCTATTCGTGATGTATTTACAGGTTTACCCTCTAGTTGCGATTTAGAAGCTTACTGGCGTTATATGCGTACTCAGAAGTACCAAACAATCAAACTACTCCTAGAACGTTGGGACTTCGATGGTGCTATTCAAATTCTACAAAATTGGCTAGAGTATCTCGATTATCTCATTTATCAAGGAATTCTGGGGAAAGACAAAGTAGAAAAAAGTAGAAATGTCAGCAAGCTGGTTCTGACGGTTTTAGATTTTTCCCGTTCTTGCTTTAATCTAGATTTTCAAACAGCAAAGAGACTTGCACAAATAGGAATATCACAAATAACAACCTATTCTGAATTAAGTTATGATATTTTTTACAACCTCAATGAGATAGCAGAAAAATACGAAATTTACCAATATAGATTACTAAGTTTATACACTCAAAATCGGATTTACTGGCGCTTGGAGCAAATAGCTAGCTTTTTATCTCATTTATCTTCATTTTGTGAAGAGGTTTTACATGGACTGATTCTCAAATGGGAAAGTGAAGCTGGTTACTGGATTGTCAAAAGTGATGGAGAAATTAAAGATGAATTTAACATTGATGTTAAAAAACTTCAAAACAGCAAAGGAACAGTTTGGGAGAATTTTACAAAGCTTCAAGGAGATTTTGCACCGAAATCTAACAAGGGAAGCTACCGTTTAACAAATCGTTACAGTAAGCGCAGCTTTGTTGAAGCTTTGGTGCAATTTCGGAACAACAAGGATGAAATTGCTGCTTGGAATCGTTTATGTGATGGTTTAAAGCAACTAGATTTTTGGATAGATCAAAGAAATAAACTTATTCACACTGCTACAGGTTTTTCTAAGGAGTTAATGCAGGATTTATATATTGGCTATACACCGGAACCTAATAAATCAGCACCTTGTGCTCCTAATGCAATTTTAATGGTAATGGCGGCGATCGCTAAAAATGAATTAGTTGATTTAAAGACTGTTGATTTTGTGGGAGAGGAAGCGGATTTCTATATCTATACTTTCGTGACTGACTGGATGGTGAGTACATTATTGACTGATGGGTTGCAATAAGATTTTTTTAGATTGGGTGTGGTGCATGCGCTCTTTGCGCTACTACAAACCATTAAACTTCTCGTTCTCTAAGAACATGATTTTTTAAGTCTTCTGCAAATCGCGCATCATTTAAAATTTCATCTAACAATAGAGAATTCTTTCCCTGACATTGAACAATAGCTGCAATGACAACTTTTTGATTAAGCAATGGCATGGCTGTATCTTTTGTTACTAAATCTTCGCGTACTATGGGAGTAAGAAATTCTTGGTTGACTCTTCCTAATCTTGCTAATAAAGCGATCGCACTCACGTAGTCTACACTTTGGACAAAATTTGATGCTTTCAAAAGTTGACGAGTACAATCACATAAATCTGGGTATAAACTTTCATCTTCTATATTCACAAAATGTTTGAGGAGCGTAAAAGAAAAGTTAGCGATCGCACCATGTAAATAAGTCTCTTTACGTTCGTTAATCAAGCGTTGAATGAGCGCAAATACTCTATTGGCTATGTCTGGAGAAATTCTTCTGTGGGATTCTATCCATAAACCGATAATTTGATACCAAGGTTGGATAATCTCAGTTGCACTTTCATTTGCTAGGCTTTGATTGAGCGCGAGCATTTCTGCTTCATCTAACATCCAACCTGCATCAAAGTTATTTTTTAAGATGAACATCGCTTTTTGACGCACACCTAAAAATCTGCTATCTTTGATAACTTGTAATAAATCTACAAACGGTATATAGTTACCAGACTGACTCCAGTTTAAGACAACTGAAACCGCAGCTAGTGCAACATCACGAGAGCGATCGCCACATAGTTGTAGCAATTCGGTGAGGGCTGGTTGAGAGTTTTGGCTGTCTAAGCGATCTCCATATAATTTGATTAACGCCAATAGTGACTCTGAATGCACAACTGTAGCTTTTAAGTAAGTCTCCAACTCAGGAGGAACATAAACCAAATTCTTAATATACTTATTAATCTCCGACTGATTTAGACAAAAAACTTGACTTTCTAAAAGTTCCATAAATAATGCTTGCACAGTTACCGAATTCGCAGATAGTACATTCAACACAGCTATAACTGATTTTAAGTGTGAATCTGCTATCGGCAAAATCCATCTTGCTAGCTTCTCCCAGACTTCAGCTGCTAAATCTTGACCATTTTTAGCTACTTCGTTGACCAATGGATAAAAACTAGCATAACGCTGTTGAGGAATATCAGCAATTGCAGTCCCCAAGAGTAAATCACTAACTGCACTTGCACCTTGATTTTTAATTGCTTCTAACATAGCAACTTGGTACGAATGCAGGTATTGTTTCTCCTTATCCGTCGTCGGCTGTTGGAGAACCTTAGTCAGCAATGTTTGTAGCAATTGTGTATCCTGTACTGCTTGTGCGCCAACAACTGTAGCCAAAATCCTATCCCAATCTTTTGGTAGTGGTGTGTGTAATGCTTCTAACCAACTGCTACCAAATGGGGAATTTCCTGCTGCGATTAAACTTGGTAATACCTGCTGCAACAGCGTTACAGCATTTTCTTTCTCTTTAGAAAAATCGCGCACAGGTTGACTGATGATATGGAGAAGAAATTCCGTCTTGATATCAAGGGGGATTGTTTCTTGGGAATGTAATTGCACGACGACTGCACGACTTTTACTGCTCAGGTTAAAATATTTTTCTCGCAAAGCAAAACAGACATCAATGTCAATACCCCCTCCAAAAGTTGTGGGAGTTTGAGCATAACTGCTAATCAGTTGTGCAAAAACAGAACTATGATGTTCTACACCATCTTTATTTTTACTAGAAGGACGTTTTTCAATGGCTTTCAAGGCTTGCTCAATTTTTTCGCCTGAGTTAGATTTAAGACGAGAAAGCAACTCCCCCGCAGCAATAGCCACTTGGTTACTTAGTACTAGATTACACCTTTGCAGCAATTCTACAAGTACAATCCAAGCATTTTCCAAGTGTCCCTTAGCGGCAGACTTGCTAGCAATTAATAAAGTATCCTGATAAATATCTCCTAATTCCCAAGCAATAGGCATGATTTTGTGCAATATTTGCGATGCTTCTGTGGCTTGATGGGATACAGATGCTAGCGAAATCGTCCGAAACGGTAAGATGGCTCGTTGGTCAAAACTATCGGCAAGGCGATAAAATTCTTCTAGATTGACTAGATTCAATAATTGTCGCAGTATCGACCAAATATAATGTCGAGCGTAGGGATTTTCGGATGTAACGAGGAACTGTAATAAGCTATTTTTTGCTGTTTCTCCTTCTGGTGTAGACTCAATCCACCTAGCGATCGCATACTCAATAAAAGTCTGATGGAAAAATGTGATACGTTCTCCACCCATATCCATCAAGACTCCGTCACTTTTGAGTTCTGCGTATGCCTGGAATTGAGTTTCGTCAAGTTGTAATTGAGTCTCAAATACAAAATCACGCAGACGTTCACCACTGTAATCGTACATCATCTGTGCCAATTTCAGGCAGAGATTACGTTTTACCATACCAATTCTACGGGAATCGGTATGATGTTTACGACCTTGGGCAATGCGGAAATGCCAGAATTTTTCGTAGAGTTGACTGACTGTTAAATCTTCAGGAACATTTTTCTCTTCTGAAAACAAGTCACATAATAGTGCCAACAGTAAGGGATTATGGGTAATTTCAGCTAGTGATTGACTGTTAGCAGACAAATTAATAATTTTGGTAGCAAAGTCTTCGCCACCTTCGACGCTACCCAACCCCAAACTTTGAACAAAGGCGCTAGCAGCTTCCCGAACTTCATCAGAGTTAAATTTAGAGACAGAATGCCGTTCAACACTCTCGAAAAAACCCGCAAAACTTTCAGGATAGGGTGTAAAAAAATCTTGGTAATCGTGATCGCGACAAGTAAAAACTACGGTGACACCAATTTCCAGTAGTTGCGAAAATAACTGTCGCAGCACTGGGATTAACTTGGATTCCAGCACTAAATCTAAGGTATCAAGCAGCAATACGCCACGATAATGAATTTCAGTGAGTGTAGTGGCAATTTCAACAATTGATTTCCTATTTCCACTGATTCTCTTTCCTACTTCAAAAGGAAAATTTTCCACTGATTCGATAAAATCGTTACAGCGTGCAAGTGCTACCCAACCTTGACCAGATGCAGCGAATTCTAGTTCCAGTTCATCATAAATACTGCCAAGGAGTGTACTTTTTCCATAACCAGCAGCACCCAATATAGGAATGACACGCCTTTTACCTTCGACACCACGTCGAATTGCCATCATGCATTTTTCCAGTAAAATTGGACGACGAATACGAGGTAGAATGTAAGGTTCAAGTGCAGTTCTCGTCCGATGGGAGTTTCTTTGTACTACAGCTAACTCAGCTGATGTTTCTGGTTCCTGTTCTTCCTGTGCTTCAGCGAGAAACGGTGCAGCAATATCCGACCAATCTAAGTCTAATCTATCACAAATCTCCAAAAAGAGATTGCGGTCAATAGGTTTACCGTTAAAAAACTTGCTTACCGTCGTCCAAGAGGCGATGGCAAACTCGTATGCCAAAGCCTTTTGTGTCAAACTATGACGCTTCAGGGCTAGTTTCGCACGTTTGATGCCCTCCGGTGACGCGACAAGCGATCGGCTCATGAGAAGTAAAAAGGTAAAAGGTAAAAGCCATTATAACAAAGCTGCTCGGATAGCCCAGAATTAAAATTTGGGCAAAACCTCCAAGTATTGGGATTGCTATAAGTCATATACGAAGTCATATATCCAAGCCACTAACTCATATACGAACTCATATACGTGACTGCAACAATCATATTTAAAGGCAAAGAAACACTTTTGACTTATATATAAGTGTCCTCTTGCTTTTGTCCTTCGGGTTCGCCACTGGCTCTATGCAGGGGTTCCTGTCCACTACAGTGGCTGACTTTTTAACTTTTTACTTTTTACTTGTTCATGTTCACTCTAGAACAAATCACATCTGCATGGCTTCTCGTCCGTGCGGGAACTAAAAGTGCGGGTGTCGATGGCATCACTCTTGATTTATTTGCATCGGATGTCAATGAACAGTTACGTATTCTCCTACGCCAGTTACAACAAGAATCTTACCATGCTAGCCCTGCCAAGGGATTTTATCTTGCCAAAAGCACCGGGGGCAAGCGTTTAATTGGTATTCCTACTGTTCGGGACAGAATTGTGCAGCGATTGTTACTGGAAGAACTGTATTTTCCTTTAGAAGATACTTTCCTAGACTGTAGTTACGCCTATCGTCCAGGACGCAATATTCAGCAAGCAGTACAGCATTTATATTCCTACTACCAGTTACAACCAAAATGGATAATCAAAGCCGATATCGCTGATTTTTTTGACAGCTTATCCTGGGCGTTGTTGTTAACTGCAGTACAAGCATTACCCCTCGAACCAATTGTAGTGCAATTACTTGAAGGGCAACTGCGATCGGGAATTGTCATCGCCGGAAAATCCATTTACCCAGGGAAAGGAGTGTTGCAAGGTGGTGTTCTTTCTGGGGCGTTGGCAAATTTATACCTGAATGAATTTGACAGAAAGTGTCTCAGTTACGGCATTAATTTAGTACGGTACGGAGATGATTTTGCTATTGCTTGTAGCAGTTGGTTAGAAGCCACTCGCATCCTCGACAAAGTGACTCATTGGTTAGGGGAACTGTACTTAAATCTTCAGCTAGACAAAACGCAGATTTTTACCCCTAATGAAGAGTTTACCTTTCTAGGATATCGCTTTGCTGGCGGCGAAGTTTACGCACCACCACCACCAGTTACCACTCGTGAGGGGGAATGGGTAACAAATCAATCAGGCTTACCTTATTTTCGCCCCAAGGAACGTCCGGTAAAATTTGTTTCCCGTCCGCCAAAAGCTTGCAGTATCGACAAGCCGAGCAAATTTCCCACAGCACCCATATCTCATCTTTGGCAGGATTTTATGTCTACATTATACGTCACCGACCAAGGCGCTTATTTGAGTGTCAAGAATCAGCAATTTCAGGTATTTTATCAAGGAGAATTGAAGCTAAAAATTCCAGCAACACGAGTGAGTAATATTGTTCTATTTGGCTGTTGTAATGTATCTCATGGTGCAGTAAGTATGGCATTGTGGCGACGAATTCCAATTATGTATTTGTCTCAAAAGGGAAGGTATTTTGGTAGGTTACAAACAGAAGGTGATGCAAAAGTTGAATATTTGATGCGACAGGTAGACTGTGCGAGAGACGAGAAATTTACTAGACAGCAAGCAGAAGCCATTGTTACAGCTAAATTACATAATTCTCGCATCCTAATCATGCGCTTAAATCGTCGTCGTCCAACAGAAAAGGCTACCCAAGCAGTAGATTTAATCCAGACTCTTATCGACAGTTTACCCCAAGCAGAAAGTATGGAAGCGCTACGCGGGTATGAGGGGAAAGCAGCCACTCTCTATTTTCAAGCTTTGGGTTCCTTGTTCACAGGTTTCTTTACCTTTGATAGACGTACCAAACGCCCACCAACCGATCCAATTAACAGTTTAATGAGTTTGGGGTACACTTTATTAAGTCAACAAGTCTTTTCGTTTATTCAGGCAATTGGACTGCACACGCATTTTGGAAATTTACACGTTCCCCGTGATAATCATCCAGCATTAGTCTCTGATTTAATGGAGGAGTTTCGCGCCCAAATTGTTGATTCATTTGTGGCGTATCTGGTAAATAAAAAAATTCTAGACCCAGAAGATTTTACTCCCCCTGATGAACGTGGTGGTGTATACTTACAAGCAAGTGCGCTGAAGAAGTTTCTTAAGCACTGGGAGGAGAAGTTACAAACCGAGACAACACATCCCCACACTGGTTATAAAGTAGCTTATCGTCGTTGTATTGAGTTACAGGTGCGAGAGTATGTAGCTTGTTTGATGGGTGAAGTAGAAGTTTACCGCCCAATGATTTGGAAACTGTAACCTACTATACTATTTGTGGGATAGACACAATGGCTGAAACCCTGATTCTTTCGTTCTATCCCACAAATTACTTTCCTGCTCAGGGTTTGAGGTACTTTAGTGATGAGTTTATTGGGACCAATTCTCATTTATCGGAACCAAAATTTGCACCCCACAAAAAAGTGCTGTAGACTTACCTCAGGGCAAGGCTTTCAATCGGTAGCCTTTGGCTTCTATGAAGTCGATTAAAAATGGAAACATTTTTCTTCCTTTGATTAAAAACGAGAAAAAATCGCTTTGGCTTCTATGAAGTCGATTAAAAATGGAAACGATGCTAGCACGGAGCAAGCAAACAGCATTCCACCTGCTTTGGCTTCTATGAAGTCGATTAAAAATGGAAACCCCCCGATAACCCTTTGCATGTCCACCTTCGATAGTACTTTGGCTTCTATGAAGTCGATTAAAAATGGAAACAGTTGCCACATGGAGATTAATACAATGAGAAAAAAACCTCTTTGGCTTCTATGAAGTCGATTAAAAATGGAAACCATAAATACAGAAGAAATAGAAGTCAACGTCAGTCCTTTGGCTTCTATGAAGTCGATTAAAAATGGAAACATTTGGTCTGTCACTATTTTTTCGATGGTAGTCCCATCACTTTGGCTTCTATGAAGTCGATTAAAAATGGAAACTATTTTCAGTGGACTCCGACACAATAATTTCAAATCTTTGGCTTCTATGAAGTCGATTAAAAATGGAAACATTGCGAAGTTGGCTGGATGCTTCGTCAGAAACAACTTTGGCTTCTATGAAGTCGATGACGTTGAGATAAAATATAGATTTATCTGCGTTCATCTGCGTTCATCTGCGGTTTCTTAATTCAAGAATGTATTAAGGGATTTCCAAGAAATAAATTATCCATCTTGTGGGGTGGGCGTCCTCGCCCGCTTTTTCGTTCCTAACGGGCGGGACGCCCGTACCACAAGAAAAAATTGGATATTTTTTTATTTGGAATTCCCTAAGCGCAAATAATCGTTACATGATTCTGTCGGGGATAATATCTCCGACTTTTTTTATGCACTAAACACGAACTCATATAACTCATATACAAAGTCATATACAACAGCACTTTACACATACACGAACTCATATACCCCTTTGAGAACATAGAGATAAGTAAAAAAGCAAAAGAAAAAAAGCTCTTTTGACCTTTTACTTTAACCTTTTACTTCATGTAACCTATGTCCACAATTTACATCACTGAGAAAGACGCATTAATCAAAGCCCAACACACTTACTTAAAGGTGTTTCACCAACAAAAACAAAAAATCTGTATCCGGCTCAGTAACGTTAGTCAATTAATCATCTTTGACAACAGAAATCTACCCAGTGATATCATTAAAACGCTGCGTTCACATCACATTTCCGTTCTATACTTAACCCAAAACGGAGAAATGATAGGAAGGTTAGAAAATCCATTTCAACTCAAAGCCAAATATCTCACTTATCAACGACAACGCAGACGGGATAAAGAATTTAAGCGTGCTACTGCTGAAAGTATCATCTGGTCAAAATTGCACAACCAACATACGTTTCTGCAAAACTGGACTCACTACCACGCTAACTACGCAACTCAACGTGCATTAAACTACTTAACACTGCTGATGGATAACCTCCCAACAGCAACATCCCTTGATGAACTGCGCGAATATAGTGAAGAAGCTGATAATATTTACTACTTTGCTCTTGCTTCTTTACTCAACTTCTACAACCCATGTTCCCGAACAACCACAAAGCGTATTAGTGGACTATTGAACCTGGGAAACCAACTCCTACATCAATATATTTACACCATTCTCATCACCACTGGGCTTCACCCAAACTACGCAATTTTGCATAGCAACGGATTTCACGAACTTCCCTTAGCTTGGGACTTTACCGAAGAATTTCGCGCACTCATTGTTGATGATTTGGTGTTAAATTTTTTCCGTTATCATCTTAATTCTAACTCTAATGGCAACGGTAACGGTAAAAATCAATCGCGAACCCTTCTCCAACACTTTCTTCAGCATTGGGAAGCAAAACTGCGAACTTTTGTACTGCATCCCTATGCAGGGGAAGTTTCCTACCGCCAATGTATAGACTTACAGATACGCGAATACCTCGCTTGTTTGCTTGATGAAGTGGAATTTTATCGACCTTTAGCGTTCAAACATCACCCTGTACGTTCCTCTGGTGTGATTACACCCCAACAAGTACCCTTGACGTTGGTGAAACGATGATGTTTTATCTAGTTTGTTATGACATCGTTAGCGATACCCGTCGCAATAAGGTGTCGAAACTTCTGGAAGCTTACGGGTTACGGGTACAAAAGTCGGTGTTTGAATGTATATTGGATGAACAGCAGTATGAAACCTTATCCAAATACCTCTTCCGACTCGTTAACAAACGCGAAGACCAGGTTAGATTCTACCCCATGTCTGCACACAATCGTTGCAAAGTAGCAGTGTTGGGAACACAACCTGAGGTTGTCATTGATGATGCAGCGTTTATCGTTTAGTTCCTACTATTTGGCACAGTCTTTACCACACTAATCATAACCAAATGAATACCTTAAAAAAGGCACGCGCTCCACCGCTCGCTGTGCAAATTCTCTACGCTTTCGGTCGAGTTGGGATATTTGGAAACTATCGAATGCAGATTCAAACTATCAAATTCCGTTTAGTTTTCACTTCCAAAGTTCAAAAAAAACTTGATGCATTACCCTCTACAGATCGCAAGCAATATGACAAAGCTTTTGAATGTTTCGCTAATCATGGTCCGGGTTATCGTAGCTTGAGAACACATCGGTATCGCTATAAAGATAGTGATACTTGGAGTTCTTCTGCGTCTATGGCGAAACGATTTTACTGGCGTTACACCGAGGAGCAAAGTATTGAAGTCACAAACATAGACTCGCATTGATTAAGTCAAAAGTCAAAGGAATATTTTTCAATAAAGTTCGGATAAGCCGGAATAACCTTAAGAATAAAAACCCGGTAACTCATACGAAACCAGGTTTCTAGCAGATTTCTGACAGCACGAATAACCCTTAATCGAACCGTATTGGAATATTTCTAACTGAATAGCTTTTGACTTTTTACTTTTCTCCTAACTTTTTCTTGTTTTAGTTTTTACATTTTTACTGTAGTTATGCCCAAACCTCGTCCATTACAAACGCGAGAACTACATCTGATTTTACTATACAGCAATTGGGAATTTGGTATGACACCCAAACAATTTTATACCAAATGGGCAGTCAGCTACGAACAAATTGCATCAATCTGCTCTCGTTCCGATTCTACTGTTAGAGGCTGGTTTAAACATAGTCGCAATCAACGCAAGCCAACACGCAACGATTTATTACATCTAGCATTGATGGATTTCTTACTTGAACATTTTGAAGAAATCCCCGGACAGCTTTTACACCTGCTATGTTTTCCTGATTCTCATCCATGAGATTGAAACTGCATAATTTACTGCTTTTGTCAATGTCAAATGGATATGTCTTTAGAAATCTCTCCTCGTTAAGGTGATTGTAGACAATTTCAAAGTGCATTTAAAAGGTCACCGTCAAAATGATGCAAATGCTTATGTACTATGTACAAGCCATGCATAACTCCGCCCAAACTGCAAAGTTTTGAGGCGCAAGGGAGTGCGGAAGTCACCCGATAATGACACTTTGAGTTGACTGGCTTCTTTTAATAAGTAAAAGGTAAAAAATAAAAAGGCAAAAGAAAATATCTTTTTTGTCTTAGCACTTTGGACTTGAAGCTGAATAATAAGGAAGTCGAATTAATGGAAACTCTTGCATCAAGATTAAGTTAAAAGCCGAAAAGTTAAAAGTAAAAAGAAGTTAACTTCTTCTTGCTTTTAACTTTTTATATAGCGGTTCTCAGTTGAATCAAATACAGTGATATCAAGACAATGTAGGGGCGAACGGTTGTTCGCCCTCCAGGGTGTATTGCACCCAACCGAGAACCGCTATAAAAGTTTTAATAGGTTTGTAGTCGCGCTGTCTTCGCCGACACAATCAATAGACATCTCCAGAAATTCAATATGCGCTATCCGCAACCCTTGGTAGGGGCGAACGGCTGTTCGCTCTTACATCTTTTTCACCAGATGTCTAATCACAACTCAAACTAACTCCTCAAAATTAATGCGATGGACCACCAGGTATGAGTTTTAACCCGTTTTAACGGGTTTGAGCTTTAAGCCCAAATTTTAATTTAGGGCTTAACTTATTGCCATTGCGATAAAAAGCCTACAATACCTCCTGCAAGTACAATCCAGGCAGAATTAATCTTAAATCGAAAGATAGTAATGGTTGCAATGACAAGCAGTAGCACTGTCAGCCAGTCTACCAGAGCTGATCGCCCTAATGTATAGCTAACAACTGCCATAAGTCCCAATGATGCAGCATTAACGCCATCTAAAAAAGCACCAAACCAGCGCGATCGCCGTAGCTTCGGTACCCAAGGATTGATTGCGCCAACGAGAATAAACGAAGGAAGAAAAATACCAATAGTGCCTGAAATCGCCCCCAAATTACCAGCAAGTAAGTAACCAATGAAGGTTGCTGTTGTAAAGACAGGACCTGGTGTGAATTGACCGATCGCAACAGCATCTAAAAGCTGCTGTGAGGTGAGCCATCCGTTGCGTTCCACTAAATCCTGCTGTAAAAAGGCGAGCAAGACATACCCACTCCCATAAAGCACAGATCCAACTTTGAGGAAAAAGAAAAAAACCTGAATCCAACTAATCGATAGCGCCGAGCCAGATGAACCACCTGCTTGAGCAATAACTTCTGATACAGGAAGCAACAACGCCGGTGTGGTTCCGCCCCAACGACTAGGCAAATTCTTAATCAGCATAACGCCCAGTCCCGCAAGCAGCAACAACAGGATTTCGTTCGCATCCAGAAAGAAAGCTGCAATAACAGCGATCGCGGTGACTGTCGTCGGAACATCCTTAATCGCTTTCTTCCCTAATTTCCACAATGCTTGCAAGATAATGGCAATAATAACAGGTTTGATACCATATAGCAGCCATCCTACTTCAGGAACCGTTTGATATCGGGCATAAACTGCTGCCAAAATCCAAACTATAGTCATGGCAGGTAAGATAAAGCACAATCCGGCAATAATCAGACCACGCCATCCTCCATATTCGTAACCGATGTGAATTGCGAGTTCAGTAGAGTTAGGTCCAGGAATCAAACTAGTCACACCGATAAGGTCTAGCAGTTTTTCTCGGCTCAACCACCGACGGCGCTTTACCACTTCATCATCCATCATAGCAATGTGAGCCGCAGGACCGCCAAAGGCAGTCGTACCGAGCCTCAGGAAAACAAGCGCAAGGTCTCCCAGCCGTTGTCGTTGCTGGGACGGACTGAGATTGACATAGCGAATAGGTTCTTCAACGGGCGCATCAGGAGCAAACTCGTGTGACTCTGGTCTATCCATAAGTTGAATAGTTTACAGACTGAAGAATTTTAGCATTCCCCAGTTTTCTTTTCTACTTTGCTTGAGGCTGCCGACACAAGCGCATCAATTTTTTTTGATGAATTCCTGAGAAAAATGCATTGATGCATCAATTTTTTTTGAAATGATAGAGTTATACTTTCACTATATGCATCTGGGTTAAGTCATGAGTACAAACCATTCACGCGCAAATCAAACTGCGGTTAAAGCAGGGAGCAACCTCAGTTTTTTTGAGAAATACCTCACTGTTTGGGTATTTCTGTGCATCTTGTCAGGGATTGCACTAGGAAGATTATTTCCTCGAGTTGCGGTAGGTTTAGATGCTATGAGCATTTATCAAGTCTCTATTCCCATCGCCATCTGTTTGTTCTTCATGATGTACCCCATCATGGTGAAGATAGACTTCACACAAGCAGTAAATGCCATTCGCAGGTAAAATTGCTGTAACCAGTGCAGGACTAGCAGCAAGTGAGGTAGATCCTGTAACTACCCAGGTTATGTCTGAAGTTGGCATTGACATTAGTCATCAGACTTCTAAACCTTTAAGCGATTTTAACGCTCATGATTATGATGTGGTCATTTCTCTTTGTGGTTGTGGAGTTAACTTACCAGAAGAATGGGTAACAACAGAAGTGTTTGACGATTGGCAACTCGACGATCCAGAAGGACAAGATATAAAAACTTTCCGCCGAGTTCGTGATGAAGTTCAAGAACGAGTAGTAAAGTTAATGACATCCTATTGAAAAAACTTAAAATAAAGTATAAAAAACTTAAAAATAGTGGATTCTTAGTTTGGAATCAGAATTGGAGCACCACTAGGAGGCGATCGCGCTACGTAATTCGAGTTCCAAGTGCGATCGCCTATTTTGTGACAAATGGCAGTGGAGTTTACATTTTTTTACCTTTCTATAAAGATAAATTAAACATCTGCCACCTGTTTTCTTAAAGATACATTTGTTACTGTGCTAGTAAAAGCAGTGCTAAATTGTGTTCCCTGTTAATGACCCATATTGCCGAGCGACGTTGTTGACACCTATGTATGGGTGTATTATAATTATGTACTCGCATTTCTTGAATATGCCCTCTTCCCCACCAAAATAAAAAATGACTTAAGTATTTTCCCGTTTTTTAGGCACGGGCTTAATGTGCTTTTTATTTCCTTGAGGTTTAGCTGGTTTCGTCCCTTCCGCCTTTGCTTTTTCCCTAGCAGCTGCCATCACCGTGGCTTTATCCTGCTTAGAAGCTTTGAGGAATTTCGGAGCTTTCTCTTGAGGTGGAGCTAAGAGCGCATCAAATCCGAAGGTTCCTCGCGATGGTATAAATTTGGCTTTGATTTCTACAAAAGCAGGACGCCCCTGGTCTCCCTCCGCTTTAGGATTAAACCGAAATGGTCTCACGGGTGCATCCTTCCAAAACACGGGGACGTGACTCGCCTTCATGAACTTAACCTTTATGTTTGGTTCTGCTTGCTTAATATATTGCAATCGAGCATCGCTAAAGTTTCGGAAAACCGAGATGCAGGGTGTAGAGCAAACAGGTATAAACTGCCACAATCCGCAGAGCTTGAACTCCATATCCTGAAGTTCCCCTGAAATTCCCTCTTCTTCCCGTCCTTTATCAAATCCTACTAGTTGAAAAGCGATTTGGTGCGGTTGCTCTTTTTTGGGAAAGTGGGTGATTTTGGGATACACAACCAAGCGCTGGGTAGATTCGCCCGTGTTTTCAACTTCTTTTTTCAGCGCATCAAAAACGCGTCGCTTTTTGGGAATATAGAAAAGTGGGTAAGTTATTCGACCAATAGTAATGGTATTCCGCTCTTCTTGAAAGT
This sequence comes from Scytonema sp. PMC 1070.18, assembly GCA_035967975.1. Classification (GTDB taxonomy): domain Bacteria; phylum Cyanobacteriota; class Cyanobacteriia; order Cyanobacteriales; family Nostocaceae; genus Scytonema. The sequence goes on along the minus strand of JAWQFQ010000018.1, from coordinate 24,645 downwards.
CGAGTTTCCCTGTAATGATACCAACAGCTTGAAAGAATGGACCAGTTTCTTCTTGGGATTCTGTTGATTGAACTTCGGATTCTAAGTCTTGGGGATTGTCTGTAGTGGGGGTTTCGCGATCGCCTATGGTGGGTGTTTCGTCATTGACTACGGTGGGAGTTTCGCGATTGTCTAAGGTGGGGGTTTCGCGATTGTCTACGGCGGGTGTTTCGCGATTGTCTGGGGTGGGTGTTTCGCCATTATCTACGGTGGGTATTTCGCGATTGTCTACGGCGGGGTTTTCGCGATCGCCTACGGTGGGTGTTTCGCCATTGTCTACGGTGGGCGTTCTGCCATTGCTTTCAATAATAGAGGAGTTGGTTTGATCGGAAAACAGTTCGTTAACGGTCATAATACTAATTTGAGTTTTTAACAACAAAGAGCGCTTTGTTAAGGTTAAGTCTGGTACTTCATTAGAATAGCTAAGAGCATAGCGTACCTACCACTCAAACGTACTGCGTTAATTTGAGCAATATTTGCATAAGTAATGAAAAGTTTGAGAAGAAAAATCCAGCCAAGAATTATGGTTTACTGAATCATGGTGCATCATCCGTGGAGAAAAATATGTCTACCATGAGTTTGGGCTGGGGCTGGTTGTTAGGGATTGCGGTTGGTAGTGTATGTAGTTTTTCTGTAAACAGTGCGATCGCTCAAATTACGCCAGATGGGACTTTACCCAACAATACTATTGTTACACCCGATGGTAGTACATTTAACATCAGTGGTGGAACTGTTGCAGGAGCCAATTTATTTCACAGTTTTCAAGAATTCTCTGTTCCCACCAATACAGAAGTAATATTTAACAATGCTGTAGATATTCAAAATATTATTAGTCGAGTTACAGGTGGGAGTGGATCAAATATAGATGGATTAATTCGTACCTTGGGTAGCGCTAACCTATTTCTCATCAATCCTAATGGTATTGTCTTTGGACCAAATGCTAGTTTAAATATAAACGGTTCCTTTGTTGCATCCACCGCCAACGCGATTCAATTTGGCGAACGAGGCTTCTTTAGCGCGACAAATCCAGATGTTTCCACACCCTTACTGACAATCAACCCGTCAGCACTGTTTTTCAACCAACGTGCGATCGCAGCAATCAGCAACAGTTCTGTTACCAGTGTAGAACAAGATCCCACCGGGACTGAGGTAACGGAATTGAGAGTACGAGATGGACAGAGCTTACTACTAGTGGGGGGTGATGTCAATCTCAATGGCGGTCGTCTTAGAGCTGATGGAGGACGGGTTGAATTAGCAGGAATTAAAGCCCCTGGAACTGTCGGATTAAATATATCAAATAATACTTTTAGCTTAAATATTCCTCAAAATATACCTTGGGGAAACGTATCATTAAGCGGTGGGGCAAGAGTAAATGTGCGTGGTTCTGATGGTGGTAGCATCGCCATCAATGCTCAAAATGTGAATTTGACAGAAAGAAGTAGACTGAGCGCCGGAATAGCAACAGGATTGGGAACACAACTGAGCAAAGCAGGAAATATTATCATTAATGCAAAAGGGGAAATCAATCTGAATGATGGTAGCTCGATAGCTAATGAGGTAGAAGAAAACGCGGTAGGTACTGCAGGAGATATTAACATTACCACAAGCGTGCTGACATTGCGTAATGGCTCTGGACTGTTCGGCGACACCAATGGACAAGGAGATGCGGGTAATGTGCGAATTGATGCTAGTAATACCGTTTCCCTTGAAGAGAGTAATATTTTTAGTCGAGTCCTGGATGACGGTCAGGGAAATGGCGGTGATATCAGTATTAATGCTGCATCTGTTTCACTCTTTAAAGGAGGACTGTTTATCAATTCCCAAGGACAAGGTTCGGCAGGAAATGCAACTATCAATGCAAGTGAGGGCGTTACGTTGAATGGGGGTGTGGATGGAAGTGGTATATTCACCTCAGTAGAAAACAATGGTATAGGTAACAGTGGAAATATTCGCATCACCACTGGAACATTCTTACTCATTAATCAAGCCATATTAAATACTAGTACCAATGGAATAGGAAAGGCTGGAGACATACAAATCAGCGCTAATTCAATATCTTTAACCAATGGAGCCAACCTATTTACTGACACTCAAGGACAAGGGGATGCAGGAAGTGTGACAATCAACGCTGACAAAACGGTCAATCTAGAGAGTAGTAGTATTTTTAGTCGAGTCCTGGGTAACGCTCAGGGAAACGGCGGTAATATCAATATCAACACTGCATCTATCTCACTCACAAAAGGAGGACTGTTTACCAATAATTCCCAAGGACAAGGGGATGCAGGGAGTGTAACTATCAATGCAAGTGAGGACGTTACGTTGAATGGGGGTGTGGATGGAGGTGGTATATTCACATTAGTAGAAAACAATGGCACAGGTAACAGTGGAAACATTCGCATTACCACTAAAACATTCTCACTTACCAATCAAGCCATATTAAATACTAGTACTAATGGAATAGGAAATGGTGGCGATGTTATTCTAGAAGCGCGAGATAATATTTCCTTCAATAATGCTTATATCTTTAACACTGCCAACCCAGCATCTCAAGGAAAAGGCGGAGACGTGCAGATTACTGGTGGAGATATCGCCTTTGCTAACGGCAGCCTTATAATTCTCAGTACTAATGGACAGGGTCCTGCAGGTGATGCGATCGTCACGGCTCGGTCAGTGTCTCTTACCGATGGCTCCCTACTGACAACTGCCACCACCTCAGCTGGAGATGCAGGTGAAATTCGGATTAAAGCAACTGAATTTGTTAGCCTTTCTGGAAGCTATCCTATTTCTGGAAGCGCTGGTAGAGATGGACGTTCTACAGAAATATCTTCTGACACTCTAGGTAAAGCCACGGGTCGTGGTGGTAACATCATCGTTGAAACCCCTGTCTTTCGCTTATCAAATGGTGCCATTCTAAATGTAAGAACTACATCTAGTGGTACTGGTGGCAGCATCACGGTTAATTCTAAAACCTTTGAAGCTATAAATGGTGGTGAGTTAATTAGCACCACTTCAGGTAGCGCAAGTGCAGGTAAAATCACGGTTAATGCTAGCGACCGAGTCAGTATCAATGGCAGCGACCCTACTGTCAATCAACGACGCAGTGTCATTAACGCAAACCCAGATGGCTTCACCCTGCCAAATGTTGAAGCTGCTGGTGGCTTGTTTGTTCGTTCTGAAAGTACGGGAAGTGCTGGGAATATAGAAGTCACCACACCCCAAATTCTTCTAGACAATACCGGAACCATAAATGCTACATCTGCATCTGGTAACGGCGGTGATATCTCACTAGCTGTAGGAGATTTATTACTTCTACGTCGTGGCAGTCAAATCTCTGCCACTGCGGGTACTGCGGGTGCAGGTGGCAACGGTGGTAACATCACTATCAATGCTCCTAATGGTTTTATTGTCAGCGTCCCGAATGAAAATAACGATATCACCGCTAATGCTTTTGACGGCAGTGGTGGTGTCATTAGAATTATATCTAGTGGTAACTTCAATATTCAACAGCGCGATCGCAAACAATTAGAGGAAGAACTAGGTACTGATGGTCTACTAGACCCTCAACTGCTACCAACAAACGACATTACAGCATTTTCCCAAACCAATCCAATTTTGGATGGTCAAATTAGTATCAGTACACTAGATGTTGACCAAAACTTAGGATTAATAGAACTCCCCGCAGTGTTAGCAGATACATCAGATATAGTAGATACTGGCTGTACTGCCTTTGCTGATGGTGGAGGAAGCGAATTTATAGTGACAGGACGCGGTGGCTTACCTCCTTCTCCAAACGACCCCCTCAGTACTGACGTTGTTTGGTCTGATACTCGCTTAGCTGCCATTACATCACAACAGCAGAGTCCGAAAAAACCAGCAACTCAGTTACAATCAAAATCAGATGTTATCGAAATCAATCCCGCAACAGGTTGGGTATTTGATAATAAAGGAAACGTCACTCTCATTTCTCATACATCCAATCATGTCGGAACCACTTCTGCTAGTTGCGTGAAATAGTGAAAGGATTGTAGATGAGAAGCGCGATCGCCTCTTTTGTCAGGGTTGGAGGTGCGATCGCACCAATCAGCACGAAGCGAAGTGACGGCAATAGCCTCGCTTTTTTATGGACTAGGTCTAACTACTGATTCAGTATTCGACTAGGAGGTAACAGAATATTAGGATCGACTGGAATTGTGAAACTGGGAACGACTTTAATCAAGCGAGAGACGGTGATATCAATAAGCTTGTCTTGTACGGAACTACTGTGCGCTCCTTGAGTTTCTCCGGCAGAACATAAATCATCTTTATTTGGTACAAATGCCCAGTTAGCAGGAGAACAACCCGTCCAGAAGTGTCTAATTATTTGAACCCGTGCCGTTGCTACATATTCTCCCGCTCTGTTGTAAGTGATGGGACCACTAGCAATTAAGTATTGAGCAGAAGTAGGCGAAGGAGGTTCATCGACAAGCCCTGCGTGTCCGAATTCTTTTATGACTTGTTGTGGATTGGATGAATCGCCAGAGTTAAATGTCACCTTGTTATTTGTGTAAACTGGTGTTGTCGAACCAGGATAATATAGCGGCCACATTGTACCTGCGCCAACATGAGGAACATATTTTGTCCCACTTTGTTGATAGGATGCAGGTAAAAAGTATTGAGGTCCAACAAAAAAGGTGACTGATTCCCCTGGTTTAATCACTAATGGGTTGGGAGGAGAGGAAGTTCCACCATACTGAGCTCCTAGCTGCGGGTCGATTAATACTCTGTTTTCTCTTGGCATGACGTTTAGGGCTTCGTAAACATCAATATCCAAACACCTTTTCGTTGAATCAGCAGGACAACCATTCGTTGTTTGAGCGGAAGCTGTTGAAGTTTTTGTGTGTCCCCAAGAATCCCAACTGACAATGACTGCTGTCATACTGGCTATGAAAACACAAGCAATAACTGCTGTTGTCATGAATGCAAGAAACTTCTTCATAGGTTAATACTCCAGATTCTTCTTATCTGACAAGCGATTTCACCGTTACTTCATTTTTTGTTCAGTGATATCACGGAGCTACGATTTTCTATCTCTACAGGTTGAATTTTCTGCATTCAGCAATTTTTCATAAAAATTTACTTCAAACAATTGAAATTCCGTGAGATGGCAAGCGGCATTTAGTAGGTGTAGGAAAAGGTGGGAACATACAAATTAGCGCTGAAACTCTATCCTTAACCAATGGCGCTCAACTTTCTGCTAGTACCTTTGGACGAGGGGATGCAGGGAATGTAATCATTGATGTCCGTGGTAATGTTTCTTTTGATAATGGCAATGCTTTCAGCACAGTAAACTCCGGTGCTGTAGGAAAAGGTGGGAACATACAAATTAGCGCTGAAACTCTGTCTGTAACCAATGGCGCTCAACTTCTAGCCCTCACCTCTGGACAAGGTGATGCAGGGAATGTGATTATTGATGCCCGTGGTCAAGTCTCTTTTGATGGGACTTCCAACGATGGTGAATTCTCCAGTGCTGCTTTCAGCACAGTAAACTCCGGTGCTGTAGGAGAAGGCGGGAACATACAAATTAGCGCTGAAACTCTGTCTGTAACCAATGGCGCTCAACTTGCTGCTAGTACCCTTGGACAAGGGGATGCAGGGAATGTAATCATTGATGTCCGTGGTAATGTCTCTTTTGATAATGGCGATGCTTTCAGCACAGTGAACTCCGGTGCTGTAGGAAAAGGTGGAAACATACAAATTAGTGCTGATTCTCTGTCCTTAACCAATGGCGCTCAACTTCAAGCCCTCACCTCTGGACAAGGTGATGCAGGTAAGATTGAAATTAAAGCCTCTGATAGAGTCAGTGTCTCTGGAACAAGTTCAATTACAGGACGCTCCAGCGCACTGTTTACATCTACTTTTTCCGATTCTGGCATTGGTGGCGATATCATTATAAACACTACAAACTTGCGTATATCAGATGGTGCTGTATTAGATGCACGAACTAGAAATAATCGTAATGGCGGTAATATTTCGTTAAATATCAGACAAGCTGAAATTTTAAACGGTGGGCAACTTCTCTCTATATCTACTGGTGCTGGAAATGCGGGAACAATTACAGTTAATGCCACAGATAGAGTCATTATTGATGGTCGCGATCGCACTTACAATGACCGTGCAGCAGAATTTGGCGCAGCAGTTGCACCTATTAATTCAAACAGTGGGTTGTTTGTTCGTTCTTCTGGTACAGGTGAAGCAGGAAATATTAACGTGATTTCACCCCAAATTCGTTTAGACAACACCGGAACCATCAGCGCTGAATCTGCATCTGGTAACGGTGGTAATATCAACCTGTTTCCAAAAGACTTACTGCTGCTACGCAACGGAAGCCAAATCTCTGCCACTGCTGGGACGGCTCGAGCAGGAGGTAATGGTGGCATCATTACTATTAATGCTCCTAATGGTTTTATTGTTGCAGTCCCCAGTGAAAACAGCGATATTACTGCTAATGCCTTTGAAGGTAGTGGTGGGCAAATTGTGATTAATACATCTGGGTTACTTGGAATTGAACGTCGTTCTAGGTTAACTCCACAAAGTGATATCACAGCTTTTTCTGAACGTGGAATTAGTGGTGACATCTCTATTAATCAACCAGATGTTGACCAAAACTTAGGATTAATAGAACTCCCCGCAGTCTTAGCAGATGTATCAGATATAGTAGACACTGGTTGCGGTGCGATCGCCTCCACACCTGATGCCCAAGGTAGCAAATTTTTCATCACTGGACGTGGTGGTTTACCTCCTTCTCCCGACCAACCCCTCAGTCCTGATGTTGTCTGGTCTGATACAAGGTTACCAGAAACAACACAGAGGATCTCGCCCCAACAAACAACCAAATCACCCGCCAAATCTGATGTTGTCGAAATTAATCCCGCTACAGGCTGGGTATTTGATGGCAAAGGTCAAGTCACCCTCATTTCCCATACACCCAACTCCACCAATGTCATGTCTACTGCAGCGAGTTGTCCTCAATATTGAGATTGACTGCACTTTCGGGTCAGCATATTAATGCATAAGTCCTATTGTTAAGAATATTTATGAAATAATACAAACCCGTACTTATTGCTAGGTACAAACTCAACTTAAATATAGGATACTACGAGTGTTATTCACCGGGTGCTACTACCAGGGGGGTGTGGCAATAGGATTCCAGATATTGTTATTATTTACAGAGCTTACTAGTTAAGCTGGGAATAATACAGGATTAGTACAGACAAAAGTACGGGAGGCTTGCAAGGGCTCTTGCGATAAACCATGCTAGTGGGGATCGCGGGCGTTGCACTTGGTGGGGGAAAGTGTAGCAAGCTTAGAAACAGACACTGCACGGGCGCGAAGTGCTTCGGCTTCGTCAAGTTGGAGACTAATTGCACTCATGCGTATATGAAAGGAGCGATCGCCCGATATAGTATATTAAAGGCTATCATGCTAGATCGGATTTATGAACGCGAGCGATATTGCAGTTCTAGTTTGATTTCAATTAATATCAAGAGGCAAATATGCAAGCGATTTGGACAAGAATAGAAACCTGGCTCAAAGCGAATGCTCCACAAGTTCTTGAGACGCTAAACCCAGGAGCATCTTCCGAGCAGCTTGAGACAGTAGAAAACTCTCTATTGATAAGGTTTCCTGATGATGTCAAAAGCTCTTATCGTATCCATAATGGACAATCAAGCTATAATTATGGGCTAGTAAATGGACGAGAATTTCTATCTCTTGAACGTATTCAAGATGAATGGCAAGTTTGGAAGCCCATTTCGCACCCCAGCAGTCAAATTGAATTGCAGACAGATTTATGCACAGTGCGATCGCCTGAATATATCCCCAGCTATGCCAAATACTCTTTAGTTAACAGCAAGGCGCTACGCAACAAAGATGCCAACGTTGGGTATTATACAGCATATACTTATAACTGTTTCGGGTTAATTCGTACTTCATCTTTTGTATCATCACATCTGTTAAACTTTGTATCTGTGGAATTTCCATAGATAGATTTTCCACAGATGACTAACTGTCTGATTGGGAAGTGCGATGGGTGGTTGTAGCCCGCCTAGGCGATCGCACCTTCAAACTCTGACTTCCAAAGAGTGATGTTTGCTCAAAATCCAATCAGAACAACCACCAGCGATGCGATCGCGCATTTTCCCTCTCTTCAAGTCCCAGTATTCAACAGTACAACCCACAAACCAACCTTGTTCGGATTCAACTTCAACCACAGTCGCTGTGACCCTCCACTTATTGTCCGCGTATTTCGTGGTGGGGTAGCACTGAATGCGATCGCATTTGTGAGAATTTGACAAAGAATCGTTGTTCTCACTGATTGCTTCTCAGTTGCTGAAGGAAGTCAATATTCAAATCGAGTTTCTCTCCTAGCCATAAGGAATGGTCGGTGTGGTCTTTAACATCATCGCCTGTTTCAGGATGAATCAAAATATCCAAACCCTCGCGATTAAGCATCAACCAAGGAACAACCTCGCTAAACTGATTTGGTCTGAATGCAACTTGATACATTGCTTTTGGGTGTGGACCAATGGGCTGCTCGTGCCAACGTCCAAGCCGCACATCAAATGTAGCACCCAACCCTTCACGTACACGTGCTGCTACATCCCGATTGGTAGTATCAAAGTAGACATGAGCGTGAAAACCCGCGATTGTAATAGAGTCTTCTTTCATTAATTTTGGCCTTTATCCCCTACCTTTATAAATTGTAAAGTCTAAAAAGGGCAATTGGAGGTAACAGCTAATCCCACAATTGGTCAACAACTTTTGCTCAAAATCCAATCAGAACAACCCCCAGCAATGCGATCGCGCACTTTCCCTCTCTTCAAGTCCCAATATTCAACAGTGCAACCCAAAAACCAACCTTGTTCGGATTCAACATCAATGACCGTTGCTTTAACTCTCCACTGATTTTTCGCGTGGTTTAGGGTGGGGTAACATTCAATGCGATCGCCCTTTTTGAGAGAAAAACCTAGAGGCTTTAACACATTCGTGTCAATGGTAGTGTCAGTGGTGTCATTGACAGTAGAAAATGACGTAGCAGTAGGAGTTTTAAGCGCAGTGTCAATGGTGTCATGACTGTCAATGTTTTCATCAACAGTGGCACTAACAGTTTCTTCAATGAATTCGGTTAAAGTAGTCTCTGATGGTTTTTCCAAAAAATCATTGACACCATTGACAGTATTGACAGTAGGGTTAAAAGTATTGGTATTTGGTTGTTTGGAGGTGTCAATGAGTCCATTGCCACTGACAATGATTTCATTGACACTATTGTGTAAAGAGGCAAAAAGGAAATTTCTCCCCTGCTCCTCCGCTCCTCTGCTCCCCTGCTCCGCAATTTGAAGTGGTCGAAAAATCCAAGAAGCCTTAATTTTTTCCAGCACCCCGTAACCCATAGCTTTCAATTCTTTAAAAGCATCAAGTGCCTGGGCATTGTTTTTAATAACATTCAAGCTTCTGACGGCATCTCTGGCTGTCAGCTTGCCTTTTTTAACAGCAACTTTTAGGAGCTTGGCCAACACCGCTGGCAGTTCTCCCATGTCGGCTTTGCTATCGGCGTGGAGCATCTTAACTTGACCTATGTAAAATTCAGCTAATGCGATCGCCCGATTCATCGTCTCCAATGAAATCTCGGTGTCATTGCCACCATTGAAAGCCATTGACACTGCGTGAAGGTTTAGGGCTAAACGACCTATACAGCCCTCCATCTTGGAATAAACAGCTCTCATCCCCGGTTGTGGGTGATTGACGCGCAGCTGTTCGAGTTGGTTGTACACTGCCTGATAGCGTTTAAAAGCTGCTCGTGAGAGAGTGTACTCTTGTAGTGGCAAAGAGGCAATTTGACGGTAGCACCCAGCCAGCAGCTCTCGAAAATTGATATCCGCTCCATCGTCTGGTAATTGCGATGCTGCCAGTGGTTGATTGACAAATAAGAATCTCGCCCAATGACCGTCCGCATCTTTTAGGTCTTTGGTATGCTCTTTCAAGACATCTGGTTGAATGCCACCAAAGATAGAAACATAAATCCGCTCGACATCAACTTTTATGCCAGCAGCACGCAAAACGGTTTGACCCAGACCATCGTAGTAAGAAAGCATATCCTGCCTATCCGAGCCTTTGCCTTTTCGGTACTGGTTAGTCGAGTTAAATAATCCTGCTAGTTCATCAATCAGAGCAAACATTGCCTTTGATGGAGTTTCTTGTGCCTGGGCTTTGATACCCTCTCCAGTCGCATCCGTAAAGAAATAAACAGGCAATCCAGGTTTTGTTGGTTTGGGTTCATCCCCTGGATTTTTCTCCCACTCAGCTAAATCCCGTTCGTATTGTGCTAATTGTTCTTGGTAAGTCGCGATCGCCTCGTTTTGCAGAACTCTGAGAGGTTTCTTAATTAAAGTTTTGTAAACAGGAGACTTCTTTTGACCCGACTCACCCACTACCGCAGAAAACAGAATAGGAGGAACGGAAAAGTCCATTGCCCTGTGAATGACTAGTTCTGTCCCAACTGGATGTAGGGTTGAGACGGTAGTCAAGACTGCTGTGAGTGCGACAGCTTGAGGGATGTTCAACCACCGACACCATTGTTTGAGCGGGTCGGCCAGTTGTTTGGGGAGAAAATCAGCTAGGTTTAAGGAATGGTCCTCAACTGCTAGCAACTCGTCAATTTCAAGTTTGCGATCGCCCCTGGTTTCTTCTACCTCTAAATCTTGACGTAATAGGATAGCGATCGCTTCAATTTCCTTTAACTGAATATTGGTTTGCTTGCTCAATTCCAGTAGAGCGAGTTTTTCCCCAGACCCAGATAGACCGCGTGAGACGATTTCTAGAATGCGATGGTGCAAGCTCAATTCCACAATCGTTGGTTCATTACTACTGGCACGAGGCGATTTGTCAGTGATGTTGTTGAGGATATCAGTGACAGTTGCTTTATCCTGCTGTATCCAATCAACAACGTCTAACCCGCCGGATTTCGGGAGATGAGACCAATAAAAATCACTTTTGGGAGCAAACAACCATTTCGCATCAGGAAAATCCTTTGCCACGTCCTCCATATGAGCGAGTCCTGGTTCGTCCCGGTCTGGACATAGCACCAAAGAAGCTCCTGCTAAATCTTCTTTATATGACCGCCCATAGGAACGATACTTAAGCGCTCCACCAATAAATGTAGTGGCAGCCAGCCCTCGTTCCCATAAATAATCTGCAACGCCTTCACCTTCTACGACAAAGATAAGTTCGCCTGCATCAATTGCTTTTCTGACTTCTACATATCGATAAATAGGAATGTTGGGTTTGACTTCATCAGTCAGTCCATTAACCCACTTCTTACCATCCCAATGCGATTGATAAAACTTACGGTTCCCCGCTCCGTCATCAATGCGAGTAACTTTGACTTGGGGTTGCCCGTTGCGATCGCAATAAATAAACTCTTGCTTGCTCTTTGGTCGGATTTGCTTTTGGGAGATAGGAGCATAGTATGGAGTTCCCTCTTTGTCGCACTTGCTTGTCTTTACCCATCCAGCTGCCGGGTCTGCTAAACGTTTGCAAACCGATAACTCGCCAAGCGTGTAGCACCAATCGGGTTTCTCGCAATGTGGACAGGGATTGGTTTTCGAGACTTCCTTGATATTTGTGCGTACTGAGCTGTTTCCAACAGAGAGAGAATCTGCTAGTGTAGAATTAATTTTCATTTTATTTTTGTGTGTCTTCGTGTAAAAGGTTTAGACATACTGCCGATGGGATTGACACTCCGCGATCGGCTTTATTTTTTGTTTGTGACCTATCGTACCAAACAGCGGGAACAATCATAAAAGCAATTGCTAAAAATCAGTACAAATTTTCTATCTTTTTTTCTCCTAAATCATGCACTATCCTTGCAGTCCGGACATAGTGCATGTTTAACCTCCTGGGAGAATTGTTATGGAACATTGACATTTTGGCTTGCATTACTCAGTTATATCTTTTACAGTACTTTGACTCGTATCATACTTTTGTTCTAAAAAAGTTAGCAGCTTCTCTTTTAATAATGTTAGGTAGGGGCGCTTGACCTCTCCCTTGATTGGAAAGAAAAAAATCTATCTATTCAAAAAGCTGATGAAATAAGAGGGTTAGTGGGATTTTTTGGAAAACTGTATTTAACTTTCTAAGTGTGAAGATCAATGATTAATCCAGAAACAATTGAGCTTAGTTGCCTACCATATCTTTCCTTATTGCACAGGAAAAATTTACCAGCAGTTTCAGGTATTTACTTTGTTATTAACAATCAAGGAGTGATTCAGTATATAGGGCAAAGTATTAATATAAAACAGCGTTGGCAACGCCATCATAGGTTGAGCCAGCTAGAAGAGCTATCAAATGTCAAGATAGCTTGGTTGGAGATTAGCGATCGCTCTTTACTAGAGGAGATTGAAAAAGCATTAATACATTGGTTCAAACCCTTGCTAAATCGGCGTAGGGTTAGAAAAATTAAAATTAATCACAGAAAACGTGGTAACCCAGACTTTGGTACGAAGTATCGCTTTGATAACGGTAGAGAAGAGCCGCTATCAGAGCAAGTAAAAGCACAGGTCCATCCAGAAGTCAAGCGCCAACTCAAAAATCTCGCCGAACAGAACAAGTGTACTGTACCGGATTTAATCCGAGAGGCGATTGAACAGTATTTGGCAAGTAAGGAAACGACTCAAGCTAGCTCCTGAGCTTTTAATATGTTTGTTGCGGAGCGTTCGTATTTGCGTACTGACCATGAGTGCCATCTTTCCTCTGTGGAACAGTTCTGGGGGATGGGGTGCGAACGCAGTCTGGTGCTGAGTTCAAAAAGTATCTGATTATACTGATTTTGGTAGGGCGATCGCGTTGGTGAGAGACTGCACAAAATTATACAATCTTGTTTTGAAGAGCGGAGGAGTCCTTTGGGTACTACACTCTTGAAGTTCTTTACCATCCCAGTACCAAATAGTTCTGGGGGATGGGATGCGATCTCTGTCCAGTGCCGAGTTCAAAAAGTATCTGATTATACGGTTTCGGAGAGGGCGATCGCTTGCGTACTGCCTCACTTTTGACACATAGGCGTACTAAGCGTTCTCAATCTTCTCAATCCATGCAGAATGATACGGAAATGTGACTTGTTGCATTTGTAGATGTGGTGGTAATTCGCGCTCCATCAAATACTAAAGAAAAGACTATTGATTTATCGCTGATTGGATTGGGAGTGATGCTTTCAACTATTGCTGTCATTCCTGTTCTCGTTCAAGAGAAGATAGCGTACCTCTTCTCCTACGGTGAATCCTGCGTGTTCTTTTATGTTCTGTTTTGTCATTGTGATATTATGCAACTTCCGCGAGTGCGATCGGGCGTTCACATCATGTCCGCTTATGTACCCTGAATAAAACTTACGCAAAGGCGCTAGGAAATTAAGAAACTTTTATTATGGTTATGTGCCCGGACATGATATCAATTATTGAGAACTTACAACACAATAATCCCGATGTCACGTCAACCAAGAGAACTCAAACCAAACTACTGTTATCACATCACGACGCGCTGTAACAACCGCGAGTTTCACCTAACTCGACACGAATGCCGAGAGGTGTTTCTTTATGCCATTAAAAAAGCTAAGGACAAGTTTGGCTTTAAACTCTATGCGTTATGCATAATGTCCAATCATGTCCACTACCTTTTAGAACCAGCGGTGCCAGAAGATTTGCCTAAAATTATGCACTTACTCAACTGGTACACTGCGATGAGCTTCAACCGCATGCTCAACCGTGTTGGTCACTTTTGGGAAGAACGTTATCACAGCAGTGGGTTTGAGAAAAGTGACTATAAAAGAGCATTAAACACGTTGCGCTACATACATGCCAATCCGAAAGCAGCTAATATGCAACAAGGGTTTTTCTATGATTTTAGTAATTATGGAATGCATGATAGGTTAACTGATGATGGGCTAACTGAGTGGCATCCTGCATTTCTATCCTTGGGGCAAACATTGTCCGAGTGTGCTGCTAAGTATCGGGGATTTTGTAAGAAGTACAAACCGCAGCCTAAAGCAGAAAAAAATTATTGCTGGGGAAGTAAGCTGCTACCTAAGGTGATGAAAGGGAAGAAGAACAAAATATCGCCAGGGCAGATGCGATTACCTTGGGATGAGTGGGAAGCTCTAACTACAGAAGTCCAAGCAGTTGCTGAAAAGTTTGTCATGGCAAACTGTTATGACCCCAAGGTAGCTGCACAGTTTTTTTGAAAGTTCGATGGTGCCAGGTATTGAAAATCGTCAAATGCTTATAAATCCGTAGAAAGTGCTTTTGTAAAAATATTGTTACAACTAACTGGAACGCTTATATGTTACAGTTGGCAAGTCGCTGCGCGAGAGTCGAAGCATACCATTCTCCCTTCAGAACCATAATCAGCACCCTCCGCACACCCCCCCCTAATATTGTCCTCCCTAGCGGGTAGGTGCCCTGCTTTGCTGCTCTCTTCATCAAACTTTAACTCGGTATATGTCAACCACCCCTTACCCTCTTCATACCACCCCACTTCCTTACCTAAACGTTCGTACTCCTCATATTGTATGTTCTTATAGTCGCGAATTCCCATAGAAGTCAGGATCTGCTTTTGCACGCTAAAACCAAAATGCCCCTTACTTTTATCTACCCATAACTCATCAATTCGCCTTAAGTCTGGACAAGAAAATCTCTCGATAGATTCTTGCGTAAAGTATCCTTCTTGTTCTTGCCCTTGCCCAGCAATGTATAACATTAAATCTGTTGTTCTTCTATCAGCATTTTCCCATTGTTTTTGAGAGAGTAAACTTGACAATTCATTATAGTAATGCTATTTTAAAGATTCCTTAACTATTCTTAACTTTAACCTACTTTTACTTAACTTTTCATTGTAAAACCTACTTTTACTTAACTTTTCATTGCCTTGAGAAGATTCGATAGGAAGCAACTCAATTAATCCACGATGCACTAATTCTACAGTGGTTGTACTAATAATTTGAGTGTTTGTATTAAAAGGGTTAAGATGATTGCTATTTGATTGAAGTAAATCAAACGCATCTTGGTAAGCTTTTCTTGCCAATTGAGTATTATTTTTATGCTGGAAAATTTGGGCTTGAATATTCAAAGCTAATAGTTTTATTTGTAATTTTTCCTTTGAATATTTGACATTTAATTCTATATTTTCCTCTGTCTCTAGTAACAACTTTTGACTATTTTTAATATAAAGCTCTGCATCATCCCAATTTTCCAGATATTGATAAGCCAAAGATTTAGAAGCGTGTAGTAATGCTTGATTAAGTCTAATATCTTGGATTTTTTCTGATTCCTTTGCTAGTCGGCGAATTTCAGATGCTTGGTCAGAAAAACCTTTTTCTGATATTTTTTTGGAGAGTTCGTAAATTTGTTGAACATCAACAATATATCTGTCTATTTTCTGTAATTCATTTCGAGCTTCTATAACTTTATTTACAGAATATACTGCTACTCCTCCGAAGATAGCTGCTGCCACTAATGTCACACTGAAAAAGACCGTTCCAACACGAATCTTATGTTGAGCTTTTTGATTAGCTTCAATTAGTACCTGATTAGCCTCACCCAGTATCAAATTCCTTTTCTCTACCGCTTCCCTATCCTTCCTCTCGCGTTCCAATTGAGCTTCTTTTTCTAATGCCGCGATCGCCTGTTCTTTCTCCTTAGCAACAGAAGCTGCCAAAAACTCCCTATCTTGATAGTTTAAGCTTTTACCCTTCGACCATTCTAGAGCATCCTGTAACGCCTTTCCCCGTAATAATCGAGATTCGTCAGTACCACCAGAAGCCACCCAAAACCGGAAACTTTCAGAATAGGGGCGTAAATTCCTTAACTGTGTTTCAATCCAACTTTGGTCAAATATTTCTTTATAAATAGGGTTGTAAACTCTTAACTTATTTTGCTGCCTAACAACTAACCCTGAAAGCTGTAATTCGCTTTGTTCTAAGGTGTCATCAGCTGTAACTTCAGTTTTCTGCTCTTGTCGAATTTGTTGATACAATTCTAGTAAATACCCTGCCCGCTGCTCGTCTCTGAGGATTCTATCTCGTATAGTCCTCAAGTGTTCGGGTTCGTCTTGAGATTCCCAGTTTTCAATGATGCGCCGCAGCACAACTTGTTCGACAGTCCTTGGGTTCTCTTGAGTTGACTCCTCCACCATAAATTGACACAGCTTTTGAGTTAGGAAAGGTTGTCCTCCCGTCCAATGTAAGATGTCTTTCATCACCTCTTGGGGACGACTAAATTTGTGACTCAATCCCTTAATTAATGGCTGAGCTTCATCAAGCTGAAAACCATGCAGTTCGATGGCTTCACCAATGTTAAAAGGGGTTTGGGTTTTATCGGTAATCAAATTGCTAGGTGTCGCCACTCCCAATAAAGCAAACGTGAGTCGCTCAAAAACTGGATTATCAACCCGCTGATTCTGGAAAAACCGAATCAGTGCAAAAAAATCATCCAAAGAAAAATCTTGGCTCAGCACCCTGTCAATTTCATCAACAAAGATAACTATTTGTTGCTCAATCAAATCCAGTAGTACTTTTTCGATAAACAATCTCAAACACGTGACACTGTCAAACACTTCCTGGTGCTTCAACCACCATGTCTGCCAATCGAAATCAAATTTGTCCTCTAACTGGCAACTTTCTACCAGGGCGTAAACAATCCCCCCATACCACTGCTCTATCGTAACCTTATGCTTGCCAATCCCCGTTAGGTCGATCGCAGCACAAACTATCCCAGAAGCAAGTAACCTCTGCATTGTCTGCACTCGCAAGCTAGATTTACCCATCTGTCGGGAGTTGAGCACGTAACAAAACTTACCCGCCTTCAATTTTTGGTAAAACTCTTCGTCTGCTACTCGCTTGACATAGCTTGGAGCATCAACCGGGAGACTTGCCCCAACCTGATAGAAGTTAGAAGTAGTTGCTGCCATATCGTGACTCCTCACAAGACGCGGCGGAAATACTCGCGGTACAGTTGACAACGGGGCATGACATGATTGCTCTGTCGATGCACGAGTCCCAAACTGTGTAACTTGTAAATCTGGATTGAATCTAATTCTACTGGCATACTAGAGTTAACGACCTTTTTCAGTGCTTGGGCTAGTTCTGGTTCTGGTTGCAGAATTTCTAACAGCGATCGCAAGTGATTGGCGTAAATCCCTGCTTCTGTTGTCGCCGACTCTAGCAATTCTTCTATAGTCATTTTACCAACAGCAATATGATACATCGCTAACCTGATTAAATAAGGATGACCACCCACCATTGACCTTAATTCTTCTAGGAGAGAGTTTTTTCTCACCAGTCCATGCTTTTGTGCCAAATCTCGTACGAGCTGCTGGTTAAATTCTTCAAGCTCCACAGGCACTCCGGCATTAAAAGGAGATTGATGGATATCTAAAGGGATGTAAACTTCTGTAGAATGTGCTAGTACCAGCCGCAGTTTTTTCCAAACATCAGAAATTTTCCCTTTCTCATGCCAAGACCTTAGCATCCCAAAAAAATCTTCAACGATTTCACTGTACGCGAATAATCGGTCTACTTCATCCAAGCCTAAGACCAAAGGAGAATTGATTTTAGCTAAAATATACTTTTTAAAATAAGCAGTGCAGTTGTCATTGCTACCTAGAATTTGAGTATTCCAAGCATCATCTACTTTATTATCAAGGTCAAGTTCAATAGTGACACTGGAACAAAGCCAGCGCAAAAATCTATCCAGGCTGGTCAGTACTGCTTTATCTATACCGCCTAAATCCAAATAAACCGTTTGATAATTCTTCAGTTCTCCATGAGAGAGAATCCGAGTCAATAAAGAAGTTTTCCCCATCAGCTTTGGTGCTTTAATCCGAATTAAGGAACCAGGTTTTAGGAGTGTGTCATAACTGATAGACTCAACCCCATCACGCTCTACATAAAAAGGTGATGAGAGCGGCACACAACCATCCGGATATTCCAACGGATATTTCAATTCTGGCGCATCATCCGTGTTGGTTGGATAGCTTGGACATGAAGATTCTGCTACTGGGAGTTTTTTCTTTAAAACTGGTATCGACCCATTTGCCAGGTCTTCCATTTGGACGGCAACTAATCCTTCCTCATAAGCTCTAGCTACATTATCTTCATTATCGTACCCTAGTCCATCATAAAACCCTTGAGCAAAGACAATGGCTGCTTTATCGCCGATCGCTTGATTCATTCCGATCGCATAATTAATATGTTGACTAATCTCCAATGCAGGTTTTTCTGAATAACAGGCATTGAGGACGACACAGTTAACATAACTGAAGTGCAACTTAAACAATGCAGCTAGCCCCTGGGGTGGTACGGGTTTGTGGTTACCCCCGTCATCTTCTAATACCAAGCAACCATCTGACGTACCGTGACCACAGAAATGAACGATGTGGGGTTGCTCTTCTGCTAACGCCCTTCTTATGTCTTGCGATCGCACAGCCATTCTGATTCTCGTCTCAAACTGCTCCCGCCGGATTGCCCTACGTATTGCATCCTCAATTAAACGTACCTCTTTATCCAAACGCAGTCCGTCTGGAATGGCGGTGAGAATTAGGATTTTACGGGCACTCGCAGTGTTTGTTACCATTCATTAATTTGGATACAGAGGTTACGCCAACTTCTATATATTCTATAGGTACCACTCAAGTCTGGTTATGCAGATTGTGGGGGTGCGATCGCACAGGGGTTCTGATTCTCGTCTCAAACTGCTCCCGGTGGATTGCTCTGCGTATTGTATCTTCTGTTTAACAACTAATTTTCTTCTTCCCAATCGTCTTCCTCCTCCACTGGACCAACGTCTTCGGGGGGTTCAATTAAAGACAAAGGAGCGACGCCAATGTGTTGTTCTTGGGTGTGGAGGAGATAGGCGATCGCAATCCCATCGACGTTTAAAAATCTTTGCGGCTTCCACACCTCAAAATCTTCGGGAACATAATCTTTAGAAGCGATGACCAAAAATAATTGACCCAATGCTTTGCAAAACTTTTTATAAATTGAGAAAATACGTTTGACCAGATTGTTTTTAACAGCAAGATTAGCCGTGACCAGCACCAACAGCCAACTGTTATCTCCAGAATAAACAATAGGGGCGCACTCACGGAGTAGAGCGCGAGTTCTAGAATCAAAGCGGTTAAATGCTTGCTGCAACTTGCTTTTGATAATTTCCTCTGTTGTTTGTGCAATGCATTCAGGGACAATTCCTACTTCTAGAGGAAATTCTTCAACTCGTTCAAAAGAACTTACACCCATCACCTCGCTCTGGGTTTCTGAATTTTCTGAATAATAAGAATTCTTGACCAATCCCTCCAGTCCAGCGCTTTCGTAGACCTCTATCCACTTATTTAAAGAGGTATGGTTGCATCTGAGGATAGCTACAACCTCAGCCTTGGATTTACCTCGCCACAAATATCTGATGGCTTCGAGCCGCCTTCTAATAAAAGAGCTCGCTTGGTATTTACGCACCAAATTTTTAAGTTGCTCTTCCTCTCCCTCTTTCAGGGTTACAATGCGAGGTGCTGCCATAATAATTATGTCAAACGCTTGTTTGTGGATTTGTATTTTTGCACAGTTCTATCATAAGCCGTCAGAGTACTGCGTCCAGCATAGCGGCAAGGACGTAGGTGTCGAATTGCCCCCTCAAAAATGGGCAGGCTTCAGTTTGGTTAATCTTTCGGCACCCACGAGTATTCGTAGTAACAAGCCTGCCCATTTTTGTACGTGTAAGGCTCCGTGAATAGCGGACAACTGCAAAACGCCCTCGGTGACAATTTGAGCCGCAGGCACAACCATGATGGAGGGGCGATTGCACTTAGCTTGCCAATAGTTCTGGGGGATGGAGTAGGGTGCGATCGCTCTTTTTATTAATGTATAAAATAATACTAATATTCTTGAAAGGATAGCAATTCCCATGCCAGAAAAAATGAAACCCTTTGAACCTCTTCAAAGATGCGGTACATTAAATGCTGTAGTATCCACTGCATTTAGTATAAAGAAGCTAAACATTTTGTTGCTGCACATTAACATAAACTATCCAATTAGATTTCTGATCGGAAAATAGGTATGAAGATAATAGGAATTGTCTTTGTACAACTGTAGCCTAACATATGTATTAGAGCGGACTGTTGAGAGATATTGGTGTAATTGCACAGCTTGCGATCGCACTCCTCTCAATTTAGCTGTTAAGCATTTATCTTTACTTGAAAGCCAAGTTGCAAACTATTCCACATGAAACTCATGAAATTAGGAGGTACTTAATGATGTTCCGATGGATGTTTTCCACAGTGTTTGTTTGGCTGTTAATGACATCGGCAGCTTTAGCCCAAAACGTTGGGTTTGTTTTCTGGCAATCAAACGGTGGTGGCTGCGTCCCTACTGATACAACCATTCAAAATCAACAATACTGGACCGTAACAGGTGCAGGTCGCGTTAAATATAAGGGGAATGGCACGCAGCCTCTCGTCTTTTCTTGTCCAGTTAGCAGCATCAACCCCAATGTGTCTGGAGGAGACGGCACCGTTCTGCGGCTGTTTTACCAGGACCCCGACGGAGCGGGAAATGCATTTAAGGTTGAAGCAAGCCTTAAGTCCTTTGCGAAATCAAACGGTGCGTATCAGAGCCAAGTCTGTAAAGTAACTTCCAACAAACAAGGTTCATGGCAGGACAGTATAGACATTTGTGACGCCATAGACATGAACGCCAATCTCTACTGGGTTGAGGTAGTAGTTACGCGCACTCAGCCTAGCAATTTAGTCGTTGAGTTTAACGGCGTATCACTTGAAGGCGCAATTTTTTGAAATCGCTATACTTAGCCAAAATATCTGCATTTTGGCACCGTATATCGTGCAAACGATGGAAGGAGATATGCGTAACAATGGTTGTGCCTAACCAAGCGTCTGGGGAAAACAAAGGCATAAAAGCTAGCAGTTTGAATTAGAATCAAATTTTAACAAAGATAGTTGCATGACAGGGGCGATCGCAAAAGCAATGAACTTGCTGACCAACTTGTGACTACAAACAAGTGTCTGTTGGTAAACGTGCTCTGTCTTATCCATACAATCAGACCATCTGTGGAGATTGGTTTGTTGCGATCGCATACCATGATTACTGATAAAGATTGTCTGTAGCAGCCAATCGCATTCTGTTTTAATCAAGAGTCCAATTGCTCTAACCACAAACGTATTTGTTTTTGTTTTCCAAGAGAAATTCTTCTTGCCGCGACCTTCAAAGCTTCAGTATTATAGACCTCTTTAATTATTTTTAACATCTCAACATCCTCACACTCTTCCAGGTCATCTGCCATTACCTGCAAATTCTCTTCACTCATCCACTCTGATGTCAAGTCCGGTGACGGTAGGGGTGACGGTTCGCAGTCTTCACTATGTAAGAGTTCTGGATTTGGTGATGCTTCTGTTGCTTCTGTATTCTGACAGTATTCTTCAGTGCTTTCTAATTGAAGGCGATCGCACTGGGATAATGGAGCTTCTAATTCTTGAGTCACTGTGTTTTCCGATAACAGAAGAGCTATATCGTCACCATTGGTCAAATCCTTGTCTGATAAACCTTCTAGCTTGTCACTCCCATCCGTCACCGCATTCGTCACTCGTTGTAGAAGAGAATAATCATGGGTTGGGATTTCGTTATCCTTGGGCGATCGCAACCTCAAGCCCCTGATAAATTTCCCAGTCTTGGTCACTCTCTTTTCCACTTCCCATCCCAGAACAGAACGGCATAGCTCCAACAAATCGGGGGAGAAGTTTTTGACAGCTTTGACTTGAGAACCAGAACGACGGCAATGTTTGGCGTAGCTGCCGTAGAGGGTGATGGGGTCTCCACTGATTTCTTCATCTTTGTTGTTACCAACCGCTGTCTCTGCTAAGGGGTCATAAATCACCCAGTCGTTTAACCAAGCAGCGATGGAATCGGTACGGGTGCGATTTTCCCAGAACTCTAATGTACATTCTGGAATTTCAACAAGCCCTAAAAGGACATCAGTGACGCGGTCATCTGGAATGCTCAAGATGTAATTGGTAAATGCTGAGAGTTCCGAGTCAAACTTCTGCTCTATCTTGTCATGTCGGCGTTTGAAGATGGACACCTGGTTGTTGCAGGGTACTGTAATGATACGACGTTTAACGCGAGATGCCGAGTCTCCGGTGAAGACGGGTAAATTGCTCATGACCAAAACCATGCCATCATAACGGAATTGAAAAGCCTTCTTATTCTTTTCCTCTGCTCGAATCAAATCCTCTCCAGTCAGGCTCAAGAACTTGCCTAACTTGCCAGATTGTCTCTCTTCATCTGGGAACAAGACAAGGCGCTTGCGATAGGCGTTTGCACCCTCGAATCTATTGCCACACCAGTCATCAAGAGAAGTGTTATGGACGTTTTCTGGACCAATCAATTTGATTAACAACCGCGAAAATGTTCCCTTCCCAGTTCCGCCGACACCAATCAGGTGCAGAAACTTTTGCAGGTCGTAACGTCCTTTGAGTACGGCGTTGCAATAACACACAAGCAACTCCTTGACAAGAGCATTGTTACCAGAAAGATGGTCTAGGAAAGCATTGATACTAGACCAATCCGTTGCTGTGGGGTCGTAGTCTCTGGGTAAGGACCAGGTGAAGCGGTAGTGGGGGGAGTGGGGAAGCAGTTTTCCCGTCGCCACTTCCAAAACACCGTTACGGTGAGGGATAAAGTCTTTAGGGTCAGGTTCAACCCACTTGCGTTCGATCAGTTGGTTTCGTAGGGACTTGACAATGTTGGTGATGTAACTGTGAGAGTTATAACCCTGGATTCCTCTAGCAGTGATGACGTGGTAAACAATGGACTCAACGAACTCGTCCGTTTCCTTTGACCACACACCGGGGAAGTCGGGTTCGTACCTCAACCACCGAGCAATCTCATTGTTGTAAATAATCTTACCCTTATAATCCTCAGCAATCCGTTGTGCCACCACATCCGCTGGCGGAATTTTCTTAGGCTTAGCTGGGACATCAATGCTCGTACCTCCGTTGTCAACCTCCTGCCCCTTTCGCTTCCTCACCTCAAGGGCGAATTCTTCTTCGATGCTACCCATAAGTTTGTTCCAATCAAAGGATGATTCTCCACAACGTTTTCTCAATGTTGCAAGTTCTACGGATTTTTGGGGTTCACTAAGGTGTGCGATCGCAACTTTTGCAATTTCCACCGCCTCTCTGGTTGTCAGCTGCTCTATTTCCTTGCTTGCCTCCCAGTCAGCAAAAGAGATGGCATAGTCGAGAATGAGGAGTACGGTTTCTCGAATTGAAACACCAGAGCCGTCAGCTAACAAAGATTCTAAGGAAGTATTGACACCGTAAACTTTACAGTCTATTCCCTTGGCTGTGAGTTGCCACCCACAAATTTTGATGAGTTTTTCAGGGGTATGCTTTTCGGCTAAAAGGTAATGTTCGCCACTGACCATTTTCTCGGTGCGATCGAATTCAACCACCTCAAACAGCTTTGATAACGAAATTGCCGCCCTTGCATCAGCGACCCAAAGTATTGGTTTTTGGAAAGCCTTTGGTTGGCGCGACTCCTCGTACACCCAAGAGTCATCCACAAAAATTGCACGCTGCGTGTTTTCAGCAGATGAATTATCTGCTACAGTATTAGCAATATTAGACATTTTAGGTGTGCCTCCTTTTTAGGCATACTTCCGGTGGGGATACAGCTGTTAGCGCAGCTACCCGCGACCGGGCTTTTATTTGGATGTGTCCGATCCTACCACGAACTCTGCAAAAGTCTGCAATTTGATTTAGAAAAAATAGTACAAATTTTCTAAAAAGTTGCACCTGATGATTGACTGTGCGAGTTGCACGGGGGCGATGAGATGGCGATCGCACTCCAAACCGCTCTCGTACACCCGTTCTACGTACCCTAGCCAGAGTTGTCGGCAACTCCGCACTCTTGCTCAATAAAACTCAACAATTTTTCTTCAAAGGTCGTCAAATAGGGGCGCTTCACTTCTCCCAACTGTCTTAAAACGTTCTTAGCCGCATCTTCCAGGTTGTCTAAACTACGTAATTTAGAGATGCGATCGCCTAAGAGTTTCATCTGCTCGCAATTACCATCTGAATATTCCAAAGATTTTAAATGTTCCATACCCACAGTGTACTCTCCATCCCACGCAACTACATTACAACTAAAATTATTGACCCGAACAACGATGCACCAGCACCCGCCTTTGCCCCTCAAATCTGGATTATCTTTGACAACAAATCGGCAGACTTCCCCAACTCGATAAGGATTAGGCACTTTGGTACGTTCCATGATACGCTGAACCACACCTTTGACAACTCGACCCGAAGGCACTTTATTACCTGCTTCCTCCACGGCTCGTTGCCACACTTCCCTTTGTTGGTCGGGCTCTAGCTTTGTGAGAGGTCTAATTTGAGCCTCATTGGTAGGTAAAAGTTGTGAGCTTTGCTGAGTCGAATTTTTATCTGGCGAATTTTGACAACAAATTGTTATACACACATTCATAAAGAAATAAAACAACAACAACAACGTTTTTGTAACAA
>JAWQFQ010000017.1:0-75738 GCA_035967975.1 Scytonema sp. PMC 1070.18 | reverse complement strand
TGATGATATTCACGCTGTACAAGAAGCGGCTAAAGTGCAGGTGAGCCGGAAAATATACTCTACCTTTAAACCTGAAAAAAGACAGGTTATCAAGGGTAAGAAAACACAATTAGTAGAAATTAGTGAAACGTCATTTAGAGATGAACTTGTTAAAAGTCTTAACTCTCAAGAATGGCAACAATATCCTTTAATAAGTCGTTGGGTTAGGCAATACTACAAGCGTGGTCATACCAGGGTTGACAACCAAATTGTGATCAACGCCACGTCTGGATGCATGAAAGGTAAGGTGTCTCACAAGGGGAAAATGACTACCTACTTTATACCAGGATTCATGGACGGTAAAAAGTGCCAGTGGATATCTGTTTCCATCCTTACTGGTAGGGTCACACCCAAGGCTGGACGCTTACGCTTTATAATCAATAACTCCGGAACGGTAGAACTTCATTACCCTAAAACTACTAAAATTGAAGTCAACCCTAACAAGGATAGCTTAGGAGTTGATAAGGGATTTACTGAAGGGTTTTATGGTAGTGATGGCATAGCCTATGCTGAAGGTTTAGGAAGCATTATTAATGGTGCTTCTGATGCCAGAAATAAGAAAAATAAGAAACGCCAAAAGTTATTTGCTATCTCAAAAAAAGTTGACCCTACTAAGTCAGCGCGAATATTAGAAAACAACTTAGGGCGGAAAAAGGCCAAGAAGTTAGATGGTAAAAAACGTCAAACTATCACCCAGCTTATTCGGACTGATACGCGGAAGATATTTAAGGATTACGGTGAGGTAGTAGCTGAAGACTTAAGTAAACATATCAAAGGTAAAAAGAGGGCTAAAGCTGTAAACCGGAGGTTAAATGAATGGAGTAAAGGTGAACTACAAAAAGCATTAGATGAAATCTCTATCCGAAAGGGTGGAGTAATCACACTGATTAACTCTGCATATACTTCACAGATTGATCATCGCAATGGTACGTTACTGGGAAAACGTTTTGGAGATCAATTCTTGACCTTTGATGGGGTGGTATTACAGAGCGATTACAATGCAGCAAACAACATCAAAGCTAGGAAATCAGACCTTCAAATAACTAGGTTTATGAAAAAGGAGCACGTTCATAGAATTTTGATGGAACGTACTGCATTGTTCCTTGCAGATAATGGTCAAAGCTTGGAGTCTGCTGTCTCGATGGGATGGTTGGATCAAAAGCAGATCAAACAAGGTAAACCGCCACGGCGTAGGCGGTAGGGTCTAGAAACGGTGTCCTAAGAGAATTGGTTTGTTTGACCGATAAACCAATTACTACCGTCAATCAGACTGCGAAACAGATGAACAATTGCATATTTTGGGGTTTACTCCGATTTACCGCGATATGTTGTTACGCCTAAATGCTTTATCTCGATAATATAAAGCTTCAGTATAGTCAGGTTTTAACTCAATGGCTTTGTTGTAGCTAGCGATCGCTTCTTCGTAAAAATCTAAGCCATACAACGCATTGCCACGAGCATACCAAGCTTTATGGTCATCTGGTTTTATTTCTAATGCTTTGTCTAAGGTAGCGACTGCTTCTTCGTATCTACCTAAATTCTTCAGTAATACACCGCGACTATACCAAGCTTTATAATTATTGGGATGAATTTCTAGCAGTTCGGCATAATGCTCACTGGTATAAATATCTTGATTTTGATACGTAGATGTTTCAGCCTCATTTGTATGAGCAACGAAACAAGCAAGCCCCTGCTCAATAATTGCTGATATCGATTTGGACTCGACATCGGCGTATCTTTTGAGTTGATTGTAAAGTTCTGGTGGAATAGCAAACCTAAGGCTAACCGTTTGCGCTTCAGCCTGAAGAGTTTTTTCGTTCATTTCTTCTGGTTTACTCATCTTCCACCTCTAAATGAGCTAGATGGAGTGCAACTGCTTGTGCAGCCAATGCTGACATCGGATTTGAGTTAGCTCTAGCTATAGACTCTAACTGCTCGTACAGTTTTCTTTCTATATCTATAGTAACAGGAATTTTTTCTTCTAAAAACTCAAATACTCCAGAACGCCAGTCATAAAAATCTGGAGCACGATGAATAAAATACTTAAGACCAAACAGACGTACAAGAAAAATAAAGCAGATATTAAAATTGTCTCTAAAACGTTCTCTGTGTAAGTTTAGATGACCTAAAACACGCGGAACAGAATCTTCTTTATAAAAATTACCTTGCCCTCCATATCCAGGTTTTATATAGCGCTGTAGGGCTCTAGTAGGGATAGGCAAGGAGTCAGTATACTTACGCGATCGCACTCCGCCAATCCTTCACTTTTTCCTGCAACTCTACCGACAACCAATCATCAAACTGAGGATAAATTGGTAAACGTGGAAGGAGTTCCCAACCTGCTGGATTTAATATGTCTTTCAATGCTTGGTAATGGGGATGAGGATAATTGGGATTGACTTCATCTTTCGGTCCAATTCCTCCTAAATCCCTGGCTCCAGCTTCCAAACAAGCTAATAACCATTGGTCGTTTTTCACTAAATTTGGTGGGATTTGGATTGTTATCTCTGATGGTAGAATTTGACGTGCTTTGGAAATGACTTCTGGTAATTTATGAGGGTCAAAGGGAGGGGAATCAAAAGTTTGGCGATCGCCTGGACTATGAGGTTGTAAAATCACTTCTTGAATGTGACGATAGCGCTGATGTATTTGGGCTATTGCTTCTAATGTTTCCCACCAATCTGTTTCAGTTTCACCAATTCCTAATAGTAACCCTGTAGTAAAAGGAATTTTCAATTCTCCCGCCCATCGTAACTGTTGTAATCGCACTTCTGGTAGTTTACTTGGTGCGTACTTATGTACTGTTTGTAATAATACTGGCGTCAACTGTTCTAACATCAACCCCATTGAAACATTAACATACTTCAGCTTTTCCATTTCTTCATAACTGAGTGGTCCCGCGTTAGTATGGGGCAAAAACCCCATAGAAAGTGCTAATTGACACAACTCGTAAATTCGCTGAAACCACTCTTGACGCCTTGGGGAATGTGGGTGTACTTCCCCGCTAAGTATTAAAATTTCACAAATCTTGTGATTATTAAGTTTTTTTAAAACTTTTTCTACTTCTGTAACTTTCATCCAGGGGCTTTTCCCTGGGTCAGTACGAAAGTTACAGTAAGTACAGCGATTGAAGCATTCGTAAGTTGGAACAATGGTATAAGCAGGGCTATAAGTAGCAACAGATGTTGTAGTGGATGTAACAGATTTCATAGTAAATTTAGAGATAAGGGGATAGTTAATGTGTCCATCCTGCCAATATCTTATCCGTTACATCCATTACACCATTTGTTGCCAAATTACAACCATAGTATCTCCTGCTGCTTAGCGTAAATGTTTTTTAGGTGCTTTTTGACAGTATTGATAGTAATGTAAAGTCGCTCTGCAATTTCTCTGTATGAAAGGTTGGTTTGACGCAAGAGCCAAACTTCTGCTTCACGCTCGGTTAGTCCATATTTTTTGGCGTCAGATAATGCCATGCTTTGATTAGTCAGATTGCGGTCTTCCAAAATCACTAAAATGTAAGTCTGCTCGCTGTTTTGGAGTGACAACCATCTTGCCCGTATACGCAATTTTACTGTGCGATCGGTTTCTATTTCTGACTCAATGACAATTTTTTCTCTCGGAAACAATTCCCGGCTATCCATTAAGGATTGACAAACACGCCAAATGTCCTTTGGTACTGCATCAGTGGAATTTCCCTCTCGCCTTAATTGTCGGCATATTTGGCGGGCGCATTCATTAACATGAAGCAACTCACCCCAATCTGTCAGGATTAAGATACCATCTACAAAGCCTTCAATAACAGCTTGCAGTAGATAAACCTGTGATTCAGGATACCACTTTTCAGTGTTGGTGTTTTGTTGATTAAATTTTTCTTTTTGGATAGGAGTGGTGTTATCATTTACTTCTTCAGGTGTAAAGCACATAATCTATATCCTCCATAAATTAAGTAAGCATATTAAAAGCGAGCAAAGCGCCAAAATTCACTTAGCACTTAACTGCATTTTCATTTTTCGGGTCATGTAGTGTCTATGCCGTAAGCTGTAAGCTAACCAACGGCGTAGAAGTTAATTTTTATATGTTGAAGCGTATAGAATAGGACTGAAGTAGGGTGAAGTTTTTTTTGATTTTATCTACGTGAAGTGATTTGACAAAACGCATTCGGATTTTGGAAGTCGGAGATGAACCCAGAAAGCATTAATCAATGGTTTCCAGTCGAGCAACAGCACAAGTACGTTTCTCTTCTGAGGGGACGAGTTGGTGTCACGCGTCGTCGGGCTGAATATTTTATTAAATTATGGGCTTACTTACTTCTCAAACAGCAGGAGGAAGTGGGTAAGCGCTTACAAAGACCTTTAACTCAATTAGAAATACCGGAAGGGTTTGTTCCCTGTACCCATCGAGAAGCATATGAAATTTTCTACGCTCAACAAAACAATGGGCGGGGAAGTGAGCGTGCAGCAGGTATGATGATCGATCAATTGGTAGCTTTGGGATTGATTGAAAAAGACTTTGATGGTAACAGCACTTGTATTCGCATTCGGTCTTTACCATTAAATCCCCAGGAATCTTCCAGTGCTGTAGAATCCGTGCAGTTGATGACAGACGAGTTCAATCCCCGTATTGACACCATTCCCGTTGCGAATTTTATAGCTGGTATTTTGAGCCTAAATAAAAAAACCACTCCTGTTCCCCATAGAATTGCCAAAATACTTCGTAGCTGGGCACATGAATATCCTACTGGTATGCGGGTACTGCGTCGGTGTGATAACGAGTATCCTGTTGGGTTTTACGCCCTCCATCCTACAGCCAAGGAATCTGAAAAAAATTTCTTCCTTCCCCCTCGTAAAAGTATGTTCCTTCTTAGCTCTGCAAAGGAAACAGACCCAATCAAAATTGCTCAACCGGGAGACCTAAATTGTACATCTATATATGTAAGGGTTTGGTTAATCGATACTCCTTACAAGCAGCGAAGAAGTATTACGCAATTCTTAGAGGATGTCAAACAGACACTCATTCGGGTACAAGCTGACTTTCCTAACCTTTGCGATATGCATACAATTGCAGCACTTCCTGGAGATGAACACTTGGCTTCATCTGTGGGATTTCAGAAAAATAACTACAACTCCCAGCCCTCACTATTTTGGATGTATGCTCCTATAGATAAGTATTTAGCTATCGATATCGAACAAGCAGTGTCAGCTCTGCAATGGAACTAGGGTGTAGGGTGTGGGGTGTGGCAAATCCTTTTCTCAGACTCAGGTAGCAAAAAATTTATTATGACTCAAAGAAGATTTTTCTTAAAAGGACTTTACAAAATGCAATACAGATACTAGTATAAATACAAAGGTAAAAAATTACCTTTTGCGAAACATACATAGTAGTCAAACAAAGCACTTATAACGACATATGACCACAACCTTACAACGTCGCGAAAGCGCTAACGTATGGGAGCGGTTCTGCGAGTGGATTACCAGCACTGACAACCGCGTTTACATCGGTTGGTTCGGTGTACTGATGATTCCCACCCTTCTCGCCGCTACAACCTGTTTTATCATCGCATTCGTCGCAGCACCTCCTGTAGACATCGACGGTATCCGCGAGCCTGTTGCAGGTTCTTTAATCTACGGAAACAACATCATCTCTGGTGCAGTTGTTCCTTCTTCCAACGCAATTGGTCTCCACTTCTACCCCATCTGGGAAGCGGCTTCTTTAGATGAGTGGCTCTACAACGGTGGTCCTTACCAGTTGGTAGTATTCCACTTCTTGATTGGTTGCTTCTGCTACCTAGGTCGTCAGTGGGAATTGTCCTACCGCTTGGGAATGCGTCCTTGGATATGTGTAGCATACTCTGCGCCTTTAGCTTCTGCTGCAGCAGTCTTCTTGATCTACCCAATCGGTCAAGGTTCTTTCTCCGATGGTATGCCTTTGGGTATTTCCGGTACCTTCAACTTCATGTTCGTGTTCCAAGCTGAGCACAACATCCTGATGCACCCCTTCCACCAACTCGGTGTAGCAGGTGTATTCGGTGGTAGCTTGTTCAGTGCAATGCACGGTTCACTGGTTACTTCCTCCTTGGTTCGTGAAACAACTGAGACCGAGTCTCAGAACTACGGTTACAAGTTTGGACAAGAAGAAGAGACCTACAACATCGTTGCTGCACACGGTTACTTCGGTCGCCTCATCTTCCAATACGCGTCCTTCAACAACTCCCGTTCACTGCACTTCTTCTTGGCTGCATGGCCAGTAGTAGGAATCTGGTTCACCGCACTTGGTATCAGCACCATGGCGTTCAACCTGAACGGATTCAACTTCAACCAGTCTGTCATTGACTCTCAAGGTCAAGTGATTGGAACCTGGGCAGATGTACTTAACCGCGCCAACCTGGGTATGGAAGTAATGCACGAGCGCAACGCTCACAACTTCCCCCTTGACTTGGCTTCTGCTGAAGTTGCTCCTGTTGCTATCAGCGCTCCTGCTATCAACGGTTAGTAACTACAGAGGAGTGTGTTATCAGCACGTCTCTGAGATAGGTAAGAATAGATAGAAGGTCTAGAAACCCGGTATCTTAAAGATACCGGGTTTCTTATGTCTAGGGTGTTGCGGTTTTAATCTGCACAGTAGCACGGGCGAGGTTTTATCTCTTTTAAATCGAAAAAACTCGCAGAAATCAGTAAACGGCAATCATATCATTTTTGGTGTGAGAGTGCGAAAATACTATTAGGTAAAATGCAGGCGCTTGATGATAAGTTCTCAACATCATGGGCAATACTTTTGGACATTTGTTTCGTGTCAATACTTTCGGTGAATCCCACGGGGGTGGTGTCGGGGTCGTGATTGATGGTTGTCCGCCACGACTGGAAATCTCCGCTGAAGAAATTCAAGTAGAACTGGACAGAAGGCGTCCTGGACAAAGTAAAATTACGACGCCTCGTAAAGAAGCAGACTCCTGCGAAATTTTGTCTGGGGTATTTGAGGGAAAGACTTTGGGAACGCCAATATCAATCTTGGTGCGGAACAAAGACACTCGCCCCCAGGATTATGATGAGATGGCTCTCAAATATCGTCCCTCTCATGCTGATGCTACTTATGATGCAAAATATGGTATCCGGAATTGGCAAGGTGGGGGTAGGTCATCAGCGAGAGAAACGATTGGACGAGTTGCTGCTGGTGCGATCGCCAAAAAGATTCTCCGTCAAGTCGCCAATGTTGAAATTATCGGTTACGTCAAGCGTATCAAAGATTTAGAAGGCACGATTGACGCTAACACTGTGACTCTAGAGCAAGTGGAAAGTAACATCGTCCGTTGTCCTGATACTGATTGTGCAGAACGGATGATTGAATTGATAGAACAAATCGGTAGACAAGGAGATTCTGTTGGTGGTGTCGTGGAATGTGTCGCTCGAAATGTCCCTAAAGGTTTGGGTTCTCCGGTTTTTGATAAATTAGAAGCCGATATTGCTAAAGGTGTCATGTCCCTCCCAGCAAGTAAAGGCTTTGAAATTGGATCGGGTTTTGCTGGAACTTTGCTGACTGGTATTGAGCATAACGACGAATTTTATATTGATGAACAAGGTGAAATCCGCACTGTTACGAATCGTTCTGGAGGTATTCAAGGCGGTATCTCGAATGGAGAAAATATCATTCTGCGTGTAGCATTTAAGCCCACAGCAACTATTAGAAAAGAGCAGCGTACAGTCACGAATGAGGGTGAAGAAACCATTTTAGCAGCTAAAGGACGCCATGACCCTTGTGTCTTACCTCGTGCAGTTCCAATGGTTGAAGCAATGGTGGCGATCGTGTTATGTGACCACCTGTTGCGGCATCATGGGCAATGTCATTTATACTAGTCTAGTTTACACAAAGTGCTAGAGCGTCGGTACAGTATTCACTCGTTGGACAAAAAAAATCGGTTTCTGTCGTTGAAAAGGCTAATTTTTCATTTATCATCCGCGAAGAAACCGGGTTTTTGCGATTTCTGATGCGTTAGTAGGGAGCGTTATAGTTCGCTAACGCACTATTACTTTTTTCTCTTATTGGTTGTTATACTTCACAAGTATTCGTTGAAGTAAATTCACAAATTATGGCTATAAATAATTCCCTACTTCAAGCTATAGCCTTAGAGTTTAGCAAATTTCCACAAGTCATCGCAATTACTTTAGCAGGTTCCCAAACAGCCAATCTTGCTGATAATTTATCCGAATTTGTTGTATTGCTTATCCGTTTGGCGACCAAAGTATCATTGGTAAAGCTAATATCTTGATAGATGGAATTGAAGAATTGTTACGGATAGAAAAGTTAATTTAGTATAGATATCAAGGTTGCATCTAAATGGATTCAATTACAATTTTAGGCTTGTTAGCCGCAATACTAACAACGTTTTCCTTTTTGCCTCAAATGCTGAAAACGTGGAAAACCAAATCAGCCAAAGATGTTTCTCTTATTATGTTAATTGCCTTTAATACAGGCGTATTTTTATGGTTAATTTACGGTATCGCTCTTCGGGCTTTGCCGATTATTTTAGCTAACGGGACAACCTTGGTTTTTAATCTCATCATCCTAGGGCTTAAAATAAAATATAAATCGAGATAATTCTGAAAAACTTAAAACTCCATCTGTTAGTATAGAGATAGTTGTCAGTAAGCGGTCAGCATTCAGCTTTCAGCGGTCAGCTATAGGAATTATTAAGTGCAAATTGGAATAAAGAAACGTGACTTCATCTGTATTGACAACTGAACGCCTTTTATTTACCCCCGCAACTCCTGAACGGGATGCGATCCCTACTATCTTTGCTTTTCCTAATGAATACACGGTTGGGATCACAAGTCTTGGCTATCAAGTGGTATGGGCAAATTTGGCAATGCGTTCGGATTTACAGGTGAGTCGTTTATTTACTGATATTTATGAAGAACTGCCAAGAAATCCGGAATTATTGGGTTTTTCTGTGTCGTGGGAATTGGATTACACTAATATTTTAAATCTATTAGAATCTTTGGAAATTCCGATTAGGGCAAATTTTAGAAATGATAGTCATCCGCTGGTTTTTGGTGGTGGTCCTGTACTCACAGCTAACCCTGAACCGTTTGCTGATTTCTTTGATGTGATTTTGCTAGGAGATGGCGAAATTTTACTGGGTAATTTTATTGAAGCATATAAAAACGTTAGAAACTGCGATCGCCAAACTCAACTGAAAGCACTAGCACAAATTCCTGGGATTTATGTACCCAGTTTATATGAAGTAGAATATCATTCACCAGATGGGGCTATAAAATCAATTCAACCGATTTCTTCAGACATTCCCACCGTGATTGAAAAACAGACTTACCGAGGAAATATCCTTTCCACATCAACGGTAGTAACAGAAAAAGCGGCATGGGAAAATATTTATATGGTAGAAGTGGTGAGAAGTTGTCCAGAAATGTGTCGCTTTTGCTTAGCAAGTTATCTCACCCTTCCTTTTAGAACCGCTAGCTTTGAAGGAGCGTTAATTCCAGCAATAGAAAAAGGACTATCAGTAACAAACCGTTTGGGATTATTGGGAGCTTCAGTAACTCAGCATCCAGAATTTGAAGCTTTGCTAGAGTACATCAGCCAGCCTAAATACGATGATGTCCGTCTAAGTATTGCTTCAGTACGAACTAACACAGTCACTGTACGATTAGCAGAGACTTTGGCAAAAAGAGACACTAAGTCTCTCACTATTGCTGTAGAAAGTGGTTCTGAAAATTTACGACGAATTATTAACAAAAAGCTGCAAAATGATGAAATTATTCAAGCTGCTATCAATGCTAAAGCTGGTGGATTGTCGAGTTTAAAACTTTACGGAATGGTGGGAATTCCAGGTGAAGAATCAGAAGATTTAGAAGCTACTATATCTATGATGTACAGTATCAAAAAAGCTGCACCTGGAATGAGATTAACATTGGGATGCAGTACTTTTGTTCCCAAAGCACACACACCATTCCAATGGTTTGGGGTCAATTCTCAAGCAGAAAAGAGATTGCAATTGTTACAGAAAAAACTCAAACCAAAAGGAATTGATTTTCGTCCGGAAAGTTACAACTGGTCAATTATACAAGCCTTGTTATCAAGAGGCGATCGCCGAATATCTCAGCTTTTAGAACTTACCCGCAACTTTGGTGATTCTTTGGGTAGCTACAAACGTGCTTTTAAACAACTAAAAGGGGAAATCCCCGACCTGGATTTTTACGTCTACAGCAATTGGAAAACCGACCAAATCTTACCTTGGAATCACTTACAAGGACCCTTACCCCAGTCCACACTACTCAAGCATTTAGCTGATGCTACCAGTCATTTCAGTTCATCTCCAAAAGAATTGCAAAAGGGGTTGTTAATAGCTAATGGCTAAGTGCTGATTGTTAATGGCTAAGTGCTGATTGCTAATGGCTAAGTGCTGATTGTTAATGGCTAAGTGCTGATTGCTAATGGCTAAGTGCTGATTGTTAATGGCTAAGTGCTGATTGTTAATGGCTAAGTGCTGATTGTTAATTGTTAATTGTTGTTAATTTTGCTGGACAGGGTGCATACGAGTTCAATTGTTTCACGAAGAGAATTCAATAGTATAATGAGCTATTAACCATTAGCCATTAACCATTAGCCATTAACCATTAACCATTAACCATTAACCATTAGCCATTAGCCATTAGCCATTAGCCTCATAGAAAGTCAAAATTGTTGAAATGCTTCACTTTAAGTACTCTTCAGTGATTAACGCATCGGTAGAAGTCGTTTGGAAATTTCATGAAAGACCTGATGTTCTACAGATGCTCAACCCACCTTGGCAACCAGTTCAAGTGCTCCGACGGGAGGGTGGGCTTGGGACGGGTGCTATCACTGAGTTCCGTCTTTTCTTGGGACCCTTGCCATTACGTTGGTTAGCACGTCACACAGAATACGAAGAATACCGTCTATTTACTGACGAACAAATTTCCGGACCATTTGATTCCTGGGTACATCGACACATATTTCAACCAGAAAATGGTAGTACCCGGTTGACGGATGAAGTTTCCTTTTCTATCCCTGGTGGACAACCAGTCGAGTTGATAAGTGGATGGCTTGTACAGGTACAGCTAGAAGCGATGTTCCGCTATCGACACTACGTCACAAAGAGAGAGTGCGAATAATTATTGACTTCTCCCTTGGCTAAAGTTCTCAAACGGTTTTCAGCCAGCATTCCTATAAGACGATAAACTAAAATAAATTTCTTGAGGAAGCTTTGATGCCACGGGCAAACGGGATTAAAAGTGAAACGTCTGCACAGGAATTACCTTCAGTTTCAGACACAGAAGATCGGGCGACAGTTAACAATTCTGCTGAACCAGCAGAGGATACTCAGGATATCGACGAGATATTGAACTCACTCAAAACTTTACTAAGTACGGTAGAAAAGCTCCAAAAAGTCCGAATGGAAGTGGGCGACATCAAACCTTTGATTGGACGGATGCTTGATGGTGAACTAGTTAGTGGTGAAGAGCTAGAGCAACTCAAGTCGGGTGTAAGCGGTCTTTCGCGTCTCATTCGTGCATATAGTGACCATCAAGCAGCACTGGCGAAAGCACAACCTGCTAGAAAACTGTTAGATCAGCTGCTCGAACAGTGTAAAGCTAACTGAACCCAACACGCTCTAAAATTACCATTATTTCTCTAACTCTTATCTTTGTGTCCTCTGCATCTAGAGCAGTGTTATCCATCTTGTGGATCTTGTGGAACGGGCGTCCCCGCCCGTCCTCTATTTGTGGCGGGCGTCAATCCCGCACCACAAGAAATTTTGGGATATTTTTTTAGCTACAACAAGCTTCTCCTAAAATTTTTCTCACCTTAGATAGATTTTTATAAGATACTTTTATCAAATTCGTTATATTCAAAACGACACATATAGCAGACCTCAATTATTTGTAAAAGCAGAGAAACCCGGTTTCTATCGCCCTTAAAGACTAATTTTTCGTTAAGCAAACACAGAAGTTACCGGGTTGGGTGGGATTACTGTACCGATGCTCTATACCTCGCAGGTTTCTAGACCTCGCAATTTTTATAAAGCACATAGAATTGCTATATTTATATTCATATGTCGAATTGCAAAGATTTTTTTACACCCTGTTCCCTGTTCCCTTTTTTTGTAAGATAAGCTTTGCAGAAACTTGCTAGCAATCATCTCAGAAATTATAAGTATAAATCCTCAAGACCTGGTACCATGTCCACTGCAGAATTAACGAGAGATAGTGAAAATTTAGATTTAAAACAGCTATTAAAAACATTATCAGCTGTCAAAAAAGGTGATTTCTCTGCCCGCATGCCCATAGACCATACGGGAATGGCAGGAAAAATTGCTGATACGCTCAATGATATCATTGAACAAAACGAGCGGTTAACAGCAGAGCTACAAAGGATTAGTAATGTTGTTGGCAAAGACGGCAACATTAACGAAAGAGCAACTCTCGGTAATGTCAGAGGTTCCTGGTCTGCTTGTGTTGATTCTGTCAATACTTTGATTACAGATTTAGTCCAACCCACAGTAGAGACTGCGCGTGTCATTAGGGCTGTGGCGAGTGGTGACTTATCTCAAACTATTTCACCAGAAATTGAAGGTAGACCTCTCAAAGGTGAGTTTCTCCAAACCGCCGAAATGGTCAATACAATGGTGGGTCAGTTGAACTCATTTGCTTCTGAGGTCACACGAGTAGCCCGTGAGGTGGGAACTGAGGGTAAACTGGGCGTACAAGCGGAAGTTCCGGGAGTGGCTGGGACTTGGAAGGACTTGACTGACAGTGTCAACTCAATGGCAGGAAATTTAACGGCTCAAGTCCGTAATATTGCAGAAGTGACAACAGCAGTGGCGAATGGTGACCTGTCTAAGAAAATCACCGTCAATGTGAAAGGGGAAATTTTGGAGTTGAAGAACACTATCAATACGATGGTGGATCAGCTCAATTCCTTTTCATCAGAGGTGACGCGAGTAGCCCGTGAAGTGGGAACTGAGGGTAAACTGGGTGTCCAAGCTGAGGTGAATGGTGTTGCTGGAACTTGGAAAGATTTAACTGAGTCTGTTAATATGATGGCAGGAAATTTGACGGCTCAGGTCCGTAATATTGCGGAAGTGACAACAGCCGTTGCAAATGGGGACTTGTCTAAAAAAATCACCGTAAATGTGAATGGTGAGATTTTTGAGTTGAAGAACACTATCAATACGATGGTGGATCAGCTCAGTTCTTTTGCATCAGAGGTGACGCGGGTAGCTCGTGAAGTTGGTTCGGAAGGAAAACTCGGCGTACAAGCTGACGTGCGCGGAGTTGCAGGTACGTGGAAGGATTTGACGGACAGCGTCAACTTTATGGCAGGAAGTTTGACGGCTCAAGTCCGTAATATTGCGGAAGTGACAACAGCCGTTGCAAATGGGGACTTGTCTAAAAAAATCACCGTAAATGTGAATGGTGAGATATTAGAGCTTAAGAACACTATCAATATTATGGTAGATCAACTGAGTTCCTTTGCATCAGAGGTGACGCGGGTAGCTCGTGAAGTAGGTACGGAAGGAAAACTCGGTGTTCAAGCTCAGGTCAAGGGTGTTGCTGGGACTTGGAAGGACTTAACAGGGGCTGTCAATATGATGGCTGGAAATTTAACTGACCAAGTCCGGAATATTGCAGAAGTGGCGACGGCGATCGCCACCGGTGACCTCTCCAAAAAAATCACCGTACAAGTTAAGGGTGAGATTCTAGAACTCAAAAACACCATCAACACGATGGTAGACCAGCTCAACGCTTTTGGTTCGGAAGTAACGCGGGTAGCCCGTGAGGTGGGTTCGGAAGGAAAACTTGGCGTCCAAGCGGATGTGCGCGGAGTGGCTGGGACTTGGAAGGACTTGACCGACAGTGTCAACTTCATGGCGGGTAGTCTCACCGCTCAAGTCAGAAACATTGCTACAGTTACAACAGCCGTCGCTAATGGGGACCTATCTAAAAAAATCACCGTTGATGTGAAGGGTGAAATGCTGGAGTTGAAAAACACTATCAATACGATGGTGGATCAGTTAAATTCTTTTGTATCAGAAGTTACACGTGTAGCCCGTGATGTGGGAACTGAAGGTAAACTTGGCGTCCAAGCGCAAGTATCTGGTGTTGCAGGGACGTGGAAAGATTTGACGGATTCGGTAAACTCAATGGCAGTCAGCTTAACTTCACAAGTACGTAATATTGCGGAGGTTACAACAGCCGTCGCTAATGGGGACTTGTCTAAAAAAATCACTGTTGATGTTAAAGGCGAAATTCTGGAGTTGAAAATCACCATCAATACAATGGTGGATCAGTTAAACTCCTTTGTATCAGAAGTAACGCGAGTTGCCCGTGAGGTAGGAAATGAAGGTAAACTCGGCGGTCAAGCACAGGTGAAAGGTGTAGCTGGTACCTGGAAAGATTTGACCGATAGTGTCAACTCAATGGCGGGGAACTTAACCGCACAAGTCCGGAACATCGCAGAAGTGACAAAGGCGGTGGCGAATGGTGACTTGTCGAAGAAAATTACTGTTGATGTCAAGGGAGAAATTCTGGAGTTGAAAAACACCATCAATACAATGGTGGATCAACTATCCTCCTTCGCTTCTGAAGTGACGCGGGTCGCCCGTGAGGTGGGAACTGAAGGTAAACTCGGCGGTCAAGCACAGGTGAAAGGTGTAGCTGGTACCTGGAAGGATTTGACTGATAATGTCAACTCGATGGCGGGGAATTTAACCGCACAAGTGCGGGGGATCGCTCGCGTAGTAACAGCGGTTGCTAACGGTGACTTGAAACGCAAACTGATGCTGGATGCTCAAGGCGAAATCGAAACCCTTGCTGAAACGATTAATGAGATGATTGACACGCTCGCAACTTTTGCTAACCAAGTCACGACGGTTGCTCGTGAGGTAGGTATTGAAGGTAAGTTGGGCGGACAAGCTAAGGTACCGGGTGCAGCTGGGACTTGGAGAGATTTGACTGATAACGTCAACGAACTAGCTGCGACTCTCACCACTCAGTTGAGAGCTATTGCAGAAGTGGCGACGGCGGTGACTAAGGGTGATTTGTCACGAACAATCTCTGTTGAGGCGCAAGGTGAAGTCGCTGTTCTCAAAGATAACATCAACCAGATGATTGCTAACCTGCGGGAGACAACGCAGAAGAATACCGAGCAAGATTGGTTGAAAACGAATCTCGCTAAGTTCACTCGAATGCTACAAGGTCAGCGCGATTTAGAAACAGTCTCTAAGTTGATTCTTTCTGAGTTAGCGCCATTGGTGGGTGGTTCTCACGGTGTCTTCTATATTATGGACAATATGGAAGAGGTTCCGCACTTGAAGCTTCTGAGTAGTTACGCTTATCGCGAGCGCAAAAACCTTGCTAACCGCTTTTATACAGGTGAAGGTTTGGTGGGACAATGTGCTTTGGAAAAAGAACGCATTCTTTTGACAGAAGTCCCTACAGATTACGTTAAGATTAGCTCTGGTTTGGGTGAAGCAACTCCCTTGAATATCGTTGTTTTACCCGTACTGTTTGAGGGACAGGTCACAGCTGTGATTGAACTGGCTTCCTTCCGACGCTTTAGTGAGATTCATTTAACGTTCTTGGACCAACTCACAGAAAGTATTGCGATCGTCTTGAATACGATCGCCGCTAGTATGCGTACTGAAGAATTACTCAAGCAGTCGCAGTCCTTAGCACATGAGTTGCAATTGCAGCAAGATGAACTGAGGGAATCGAACCAGCGCCTAGAAAAACAAGCCCAAACGTTGAAAGCTTCTGAAGATTTGCTCAAGAAACAGCAAGAGGAGTTACAACAAACTAATGCTGAACTGGAAGAAAAAGCAGAGTTGTTGGTTGTACAAAACAAAGAAGTTGAGCGCAAGAATCGGGAAATTGAATACGCAAGGCGTTCTTTGGAAGATAAGGCGGAACAACTATCGCTCTCATCAAAATATAAGTCT
Source organism: Scytonema sp. PMC 1070.18 (assembly GCA_035967975.1). Taxonomy (GTDB): domain Bacteria; phylum Cyanobacteriota; class Cyanobacteriia; order Cyanobacteriales; family Nostocaceae; genus Scytonema. Next base: position 59,726 of record JAWQFQ010000017.1, on the reverse strand, counting down.
GAGTTTCTGGCGAATATGTCCCACGAACTGCGGACACCCCTGAATAGCTTGTTAATTTTGGCTAAGTTGCTAGCAGATAATGTGAGTGGTAATTTAACTGAGAAACAAGTTGAGTATAGTCGTACAATTTTCTCCGCAGGGAATGACCTGTTGGCGTTAATTAATGATATTTTAGATTTGGCAAAAATTGAATCTGGAACTATGGCAATTGACATAGACCAGATACTGTTGACAGAATTGCAAGAACACACTGAGCGCACTTTTAGGCAAGTTGCTGTTGACAAAGGGCTGAATTTTACTGTGGAATTAGCTGCTGACTTGCCAAGAAGCATTCAAACTGATGCGAAACGCTTGCAACAAGTCTTAAAAAATCTGCTGTCTAATGCTTTCAAGTTTACAGAACGTGGAGAAGTCCGCTTGCGTATCTTTAACGCAACACAGGGATGGAGTCAAGACCACGAACTTTTAAGCCGTGCGCCTAGTGCGATCGCATTTGCAGTCAGCGATACAGGTATCGGTATTGCGCCTGATAAGCAAAGGATTATCTTTGAGGCGTTTCAACAAGCTGATGGAACGACTAGCCGCAGATATGGCGGTACGGGTTTGGGTTTGTCGATTAGTCGTGAAATCACCCGTCTGCTTGGTGGAGAAATTAAGCTTGTTAGCACTGTTGGGGAGGGTAGCACGTTTACACTTTACTTACCCCAAGGGGAATGGGGAGATAGGGAGGGTAGACAAAACGGAGGTACGGAGACACGGAAACTCAGTAATACAGAAAGAGGTTCGGTTTCTACGCTCCCCCGTCCCCCCCTCTCCCCAGCGCCTACTTTACTCTCGACTCCTCTTCTTGATGACAGGGATAATCTTGAAAATAGCGATCGCCTGCTTCTGATCGTCGAAGATGATATTAATTTTGCCCGTATCCTTTTAGACATGGCAAGGGAACAGCAATTTAAGTGTCTTGTTGCTCACAATGGTAGTACGGGTTTAGCACTCGCACAACAATTTCACCCTTCTGCGATCGTCTTGGATATTCGCTTACCAGGAATGGATGGTTGGACGGTGTTGGATCGTCTCAAGCATGACTCCAATACCCGTCATATCCCAGTACATATCATGACGGTTGAGGATGGACGACAGCGCTGCTTGCAATTAGGTGCAATTGCTTATTTACAAAAGCCCGTCAGTAGTGAAGCTTTACACCAAGCGTTAACCAAGATTAAAGGTTTTGTCGAACGTCGGGTGAAGAATTTGCTCGTTGTTGAAGATGATGACAATCAACGCCACAGTATTGTGGAATTGATTGGTAACAGCGATGTTGCAACTACAGCTGTTAGCAATGGTGCTGAGGCGCTAGACGCTGTCCGGAATGGGTACTTTGATTGTGTCGTTCTTGACTTGGGACTCCCTGATATGAACGGGTTTGACCTGATAGAACAAATTAAGCAGCAACCTAATGGTGAAGCATTACCCATCATTGTTTATACAGCACGAGAACTGACCAGAACAGAGGACACTCGACTCAGGCGTTTGGCGGAGACGGTGATTGTTAAAGATGTGCGTTCTCCCGAACGTCTCCTTGATGAAACTGCTTTATTCTTACACAGAATTCAGGCAAATCTACCTGCGCCCAAACGTCAAATCCTTGAACAATTGCACACCTCTGACCCTGTGCTTATAGGTAAAAAAGTTCTGATTGTGGACGATGATGTTCGTAACATCTTTGCTCTGACAAGTATGCTGGAACGCTATCAAATGGAGGTTTTGTATGCTGAAACTGGTACCGATGGTATTGAAATTTTGCAAAATACGTCAGATATTGATGTTGTTTTGATGGATGTGATGATGCCTGAAATGGATGGCTATGAAACAACACGTCTGATTCGGCAAAATAATCAATTTAAATCTTTGCCGATTATTGCACTGACCGCTAAGGCAATGCAAGGCGATCGCGAAAAGTGTATCGAAGCCGGTGCATCTGACTACATCACTAAACCCGTAGATACTGAACAGTTACTATCTCTACTACGTGTTTGGTTGTATAGGTAATTAAATATCCAGATAAACGAAAATTAGAAACCCGGTATCTTGAAGATACCGGGTTTGGTGGAGCCTCTACCATTGTTAACCGAGCAGTATTGGTTGTTACCGTTCCTCCAGCGGACACTTAATTTGTCACTCCGACATTTAATTAGTCAAAAAATCCGAATTTTTCAGATTGCAATTCAACTCAAGGAAGCTGAGAACGCAAAAATTGCTCGAATTCCAGAACAGCGTCGTATTGGTCGGGCATAGCGATATATGGCAGTAAGATATTTGGATCTAAATCTGGGAAGAAGCTGCTACGCTCGACGGACTCATATTCCCCTTGTTCATTTAAATGAAAAATTCTAATGGTGTCAGATTTCCAGAACCAAACTTCGCTCACTCGCTTGGGTTTGTATAATTGCCTTCTGTCAATAGTGCCACTGGTAACAATAATTTCAATTAAAATATCAGGAGTATCTTTTTTAGTGCCGATGCAGTAAGACTCATCAGGTGTGCCAGAAGCATAACCAGTTTTTTCTATGGTAAAGCCACCCGTTGCGTAAAACCTGATCCCCATTACTTTCATATACGTTTCTAGCAATAAGCCGAGAGTTCTTTTCACGTACTCGTGCAACGGACCAACTGGGGACATAATTTCTAAAATTCCTGATAAATAAGATAGGCGCACACTGCGATTATCGATGAGTTGTGCCTCAATTCCTTTAAATTGCTCCCAGGTCACATCTCTAAGAGTGACTAATTTTTCTTCAAAAGTACGGTCTAAAAGGGAAGTATCCATAAATTTAATTATTCACGGCATTAACTCTATTTTGGCATTTTAGAGTGTCTACCAGCCAATAAATCTATTTCCCCACCAACAGTAGAAAAATCAAAATCCACCACATCCATCTGATGGATGCACCAATCCCTAACAACAGATACCCCTTTGTGTTGATTTTCCCGAATGGTGTGACAGCTGTGCTGATCACGTTCGACCAGTGAATGATCGAACCCAGCCTTAGCTGTCTTGATCGCCAAACCTCCAGCACCTGTAAATAGTTCTACTGATTTCACGTTTTTGATTTAAAGCGAACATTGTCAGACTTATTTATAGTAGACAATTTCGGTTTTCATCAATTTAGACTACGTCGGTATCCCCAAACAGCGAACAGCCCAAAAACATACTTAGCCCATATCAGCCATTGTAAATCTAGCCAAAGATGAATGTGTTCGGTAGGTATTCCTCCTGCCCAAAGTGCTAATTGACCATAATAGTATGTGGGTAAGGGTAAGTAGGGAACTAAATTTTGTAGAACTTCAGGAAGAATTTTTGTTGTATCAATTAGCAAACCAGAGGTAAACCATCCTATCAAAATCAGCATATTCACAAAACTGGATAGGGTTTTTCCAGCCCAGTATCCCAAGGCAAGTCCTAATGCATTAAAAGGGATGACTCATACCATTAAACTACAAAAAAGTGTTAGCCAAGTTAACAACGGTTTTTGCAAATGGACACTTACAGCAATAAAAGAGAAGAGTAGTGTCAGACAAAGTGCTGAAATGACTAAAGAAACTATTAGCTTAGCAACTATATATATGAGTGCAGGAAGGGGCGTCACCTGTAGTAATTTCATCCAACCTTTTTCTCGCTCATCAGCTACTCGTAAACCAAAAGTTTGGATCGAGATTATCAGTAGACTGAAAACTCCAAAGGCGATCGCAAAAAGTGTATCGAAGCCAGTGCATCTGACTACATCACTAAACCTGTAGATACCGAACAGTTACTATCTCTACTACATGTTTGGTTGTATAGGTACTTCCTCCACCGGACACCCCAACCGCACTGCCACATTCTGACAGTGTTGTCGTACCTGGGTTTGCAAACCCCCTACCGTAACCGAATTTCCTGGTAACTGCACTGCAAATGATCGCCCTGGATGTATTTCAACTCTTCTTTAAAATTTTCCAGTTCGGTCAGGGGATGGCATTGCTGTCTAGCCTGAAACTCAATTAATTGGTCGCGTAAAGTGGCGGGTGCTTGAAAAATCTCTAGGAGCATGGGCAATAATGACTAAACAGCACCTACTATCTTCCTGCCAACTGTTCGCCAACACAAATTTTCAAGCAATTAAGCTCAAATTTTCCCCGAACGGCTGACAACTTTTCTCCCAACGGTCAATTCCTCTAAATGATTACGGATGCTGGCAGCAATAATATAAGCCAAGGTAATCGGAACCGCATTACCAATTTGCCGCATTGATTCACCCCAGGTGCAGGGAAAATAATAATCATCAGGAAAAGTTTGCAATCTCGCCGCCTCCCGTAGTGTGAAATAACGTACCTCCCCGGATGGTAAGGCAAGCATATTTTCCCCACCGGGAACACCATGTACTCCCGCTTTCAAAGTTTTTGCAGGCTCATCTAACGGACTACCTGTGTGTCCTGGATAACTTCTCGCTCCTGGTATATAAACATGGTTGGGTATCGATAGGGCTATATCGGTGTTTTCAGGTGATGGCAGGTCGGAAATCGTATCACGGACAGTACACCAGGGAACAGTCATTGTACCCAACAAATTTGCCCCAAATCGTTGCAAACGGGATTTTAATTTTGCTGGTATTTCTGGACGGTCATGACTGGAAATACCGTGTCTTTCCCAATACTCACCCGTGACCCACTTATGCCAAATCAATGCTTCTTCGGTGTGGATTGGTTCGGGAAATGACCAATTAGCATTCAAATCGTCACGAAAACCGACGACAAAAACCCGTTCCCGCTTCTGCGGTACGCCATAATCAGCCGCATTCAGCAACCTAAACGTAACCCGATAGCCAAGGTCTTCTTTAGCACCACTATTGTGATGGCGTTCCAAGCGTTCTAAATGGTCAAACCAAGACTCATCAGTCTTGGGTTGCAGTTCGGGATGGGCAAGCTGCAACGTAATATACTCAAAATAATTGATAAAATTTTGACGCAATAATCCCCGTACGTTCTCAATCAAAAAAGCTTTGGGGCGTAACTCCCGCACCGCTTGAAAAAACCAGGGAAACATATCTCGCGAATCTTGATGAGCACCATGCCTTCCACCAATTGAAAACGGCTGACAGGGTGGACCACCAGCCAATAAATCTATTTCCCCACCAACAGTAGAAAAATCAAAATCCACCACATCCATCTGATGGATGCACCAATCCCTAACAACAGATACCCCTTTGTGTTGATTTTCCCGAATGGTGTGACAGCTGTGCTGATCACGTTCGACCAGTGAATGATCGAACCCAGCCTTAGCTGTCTTGATCGCCAAACCTCCAGCACCTGTAAATAGTTCTACTGATTTCACGTTTTTGATTTAAAGCGAACATTGTCAGACTTATTTATAATAGACAATTTCGGTTTTCATCAATTCAGACTACGTCAGTATCCCCAAACAGCGAATAGCCCAAAAACATATGTTCAACCGTAAAACTCTCAGTGGCAAATCGCTCCCAACAACGACAATACTCACAGTAACCACGCGCACGAGCAGCAACAACACGCCTCATTGATTCTGGGGTTCGCTTTGACATTAGGTTAGATTGTCGTGTGTAGGTAAGAACTCATTAATCAGCACTTTCAAATCCACTTGACAAAGTTGAGCCAATTTAATTAAAGCCTCTGCTCGTTCCGCATCCAATACTTGGAGGTTTTGCCCTAAATTAAAATTTGGGCTTAAAGCTCAAACCCGTTAAAACGGGTTAAAAGCCATATTCAGTCAGATAAATCTGACTTTAGCTAAAAGCTGCGAAATTTATTTCTTGGCTCTATCCCTTGCAGTATTGGTTCCGCATCTTGTTGCTCGACGCGCTCGACGTACATTATTTTTGCTTAATGGGACTTAAACAAAAATTAATGTTCGATGAAGTTGAGGTAGGCTTCGGTGCGTTGTTCGTTCATGGGTTGGATAATCTCAAAAGAGATTTTTAATCCCAGACAGTTTTTACTTCAGAAGAATCCCGTAACATATCATCTCTCGTAATCAGGGTAGCTTGATAGTAACTCGCTGTGGCTGCGATGATGCGATCATGAATATCCCAATTTTCAGGTAGTTGCAGCATGGTCTGAAAAATAGAAAAATCAAATGAAACAATGGTAAATCCATCCCCTTTATTGATTTTCTCCAAGAGTTCTTCAATCGTAACTGCAACCCTCTTTTTTTGAGCAATATGAGTCAGTTCTGCGAGAACTAAGGTAGGAATTAAAACCTGAGCTTCTCCCGCTTCAGCTTGACTGAGAATTTGCTCTGCTTTTGGCGATAATCGTTTATCTTCGCTGACAAACCAAGCTAAAGCATGAGTATCTACCACATAAGTATCCATTTCTAGCCTAATCTTCCCACTGAACGGCATTTCGACAAACTGCTTTTTCAGCTTCTTCTAAATCTTCATCAGTGACAACAACATCTTTCCATAAACCTTTAATTTGAGTTTTATTGCGAGAACCCTCAAGTTGATAAATGACCGTTTTTTTTAAGGCTTCTAGTTCTTCTTGAATAGCTTGAATCCGAAGTAAAACATATTGACTCATAAGAAAATACCTCTGCTTAAATGAAGGTAACCTTGAGGGCAGCATCTCAATATCTACCGAATCGGAGCCGAATGCTGCATAGAATGATGATAGTTTAACAAAGAAACCATATCTTGTTTGGCTTCGGTTGCTAATAAATTAGCGACAAGCGATCGCCCAGAAGCCAACCGATGCTGGCGGTAGTATGAGCGTGATCGACGGCTTGAGCAAGATAATACCTTATTGGAGCCGCGTCTCATGGCGGGGTCACTGTGATAGGGTAATTTCCACACCTATGTCTAATGTGTAGAAATCATTGATTTGCATAAGTACAGAAAAAGCAACCAGAGATTTGCGGAAATTTCATATCTTTATGTGTAGTGTTTATCAATTGCTTCGCTCCTCAGCCAAACCAGTGAGGCTGAAAAATAGACTATGAGTAAACAATGGCATAAAGCTATATCTGAAGTTATCAAGAGGTTTTTTTTAATGACTGCACCATTAGTAGCTACTTCTACACTCTCCGCAGTACCAGCTCAGGCTGCAACTCTAGCCTCTGCTTTTGGAGATTTACATTTTACAAACTTTAGCCAAAACTTTGCTACAGTTGACAGTGATAACGATGGTGATACCTCAGGTTCTGCTGATGGGGGTGTTGCAACTGTTTATAATCAAGCTGTGGTGGAAACTGATGATGCAGAAGCATGGGCTTATGCAACTTCTGAAGTGACTGGTGAAAGTAGAAATTATTCGGCTTCTGCACAAACTCAAGCCACAATTGTTGGGAATTTCTTTATAAATGCTGGTAACGTGTTTTCTTTTAATTTCCAATCTTTTTTAGATTTGGAAGCAATGATAGATGAGCCATCCTTTGAAAAGGCAAGTGCTATTACGGATATTTCCTTCTCTTTGTATGATACATCTGATATACGTGAATCGGCTCTGGCAGACTTTCTTGATAATTTATTATCTAATCCAACCAGTATTAAGAAAAATCCTTTGGCTTTCTTTTCTCTGGCTGGAAATCTAAATATTCCAGGTAGGGATGATTTTCTGAAAAGTCGCAAAAGCGAAAATATTACTTTCAATATCGAGGATAGTGACTCTAATTTTGGAGGAAACTATGAATTTGCTAGTGCTTTTTTTGCAGGTTATTTTCAACAACGTTTTAATACAAAAGCGAATTTAACTTTAGTTGCTTCTAGGAGAACTGAAGCGAGAGTCGTTGCACCCGAACCTGGTGCTACTATGGCTTTACTCGCATTACCTGTGTTAATGAGCACAGCAAGCAAAGGTAGGAATAAAGGAACGTCTTCGTCTGGTCGTTGTGTGGATAGGAAGGTAACCAGGTTCAAAGTTGGGGTCTAACGTTAAGGTAGTTGATGCGACTGTTGATTAATTCTAGGTCATGCCCTTAAGATAAGGCTAACTGGTGAGATTTGTACAAAACATCACAGCAACGGATGTAATGAAAATCTACGACTGGATTGTTGTCGGCGCTGGGATTACGGGGGCTGCACTCGCCTATGAACTGGTGAAAAAGGGCTATACCGTGCTGTTGTTGGAGCAACACGCTACGCTACAAAATGCAACCCGTTACAGTTATGGTGGTTTGGCGATTTGGCGCGGGACAACGCCTTTGACTAGCCAGTTGTATGCTGAAGGGCTAACCCGTCATCGTCTCCTATCAGAGGAATTGGGAGCTGACACTGAGTTACGGGAGTTAGATTTGCTGTTGACTATTCCTAAGGATAGCAATCCGGAAGTTGTGGCGGAATCTTACAAGCGTTTTGCTACTCCTCTAAAATTATTGAGTGTGAAAGAAGCCTGTGAACTAGAACCTCTGTTGAATCCAGAGGCGATCGCAGGCGCTTTAACTGTCAAGCACGGTCATATCAATCCTGAAAAAACAGTCCAAGCTTACATACACGCCTTTCTTAAAGCTGGGGGGAAAATGAAGATTGCTGAGGCGATCGACCTTTCCCCCTATCCGTCTGCTTTGACTGAGAGAGGTGCTTTTGGTGGGGTAAGATATACGGAAGTACAAACCACTACAAAAACGTACTACAGTGAGAACACTGTTGTCTGTGCAGGGGGGCTTAGCCGACAATTGCTTCAGTCATCTAACATTCCCATTAAAATCTATTTCACTCATGCGGAAATGATAGAAATACCACCAAGGGCAGATGTACAACTGCGTACTATGGTCATGGCTGCTAATCTTCAACGGTTTCAGCTAGAAGCGGAATCAACTAAAAATGACCGATTGTGGAGACAATACGGTCACGAACTGGTGTCGCCGATTTTAGATGCGGGCGCAATTCAATTTCTAGATGGTAGTTTTCGGCTCGGTCAAATTAGCCGCGCTTTGAGCGACCCATGTGCCAAAATCGATTCAGCGCAAAGTGAGGCTACCATTCGAGCCGCGATCGCAAATATTTTGCCGTCTTTAGGTCATTTACCGGGAACTTGGCACCATTGTTTAGTGTCATTCAGTAGTGATGCATTCCCGCTCATCGGTTCCATTCCTAGGTGCGAAGGGATTCATATCTTTTCTGGGTTTAGCTCCTCGCTTGTCACAGTACCTCCCCTTGCACAGCGGTTCGCGAATTGGGTGTCCGGAGAAGTTGATGAAATTATCTCCAAATTCAGCCCTGCCCGCTTTTCAAATTGTTTCTAGTGGCTATAATAAAAACTAATACCACCAATCCTCTGGCTACAAGATTAAAACTGTTGGAGGAGTTGCTCACCTGAGAACTCGCAATTGTTTAAATGTAGAATCTATTGCGATCGTGTGCTGGTACTATTTCTTGCTCTTCCAACACGGCTTTCACCGCATCGGATTCTGCAAGAGCCTTAACCCCAGCTGCTGATATCTCTACAGGTATTGAGCCTAAAGCATCAGGACTTTCAGCCAATTCGTGACCGCCAAAATCCTGTAAAATTCTCCTTATGTAACCTAAAGCTTGTTTAGCGGAGTTACGTACTCCTTCCATCATCGCTTTTCGTTCTGTTCTCGATAAACGCGAGCCAAGTGCGCGATCGCAATTGTCTATCTGTAGAAAGACAATCACGTGTACCTTTTGTTGAGGTGCTAAATGACTCAACCGACACGAAAATTCAGAGCTAATCTTGTTTTTTGTAATCGTAGTGTTATATGGGTACATGATGCATTCCCCTGGATGCCCTCAACTAAGAGCCTTTAATGCTTCCCAGGGTTGGATTAATCCCCATCCCCAACGATTGTCGGGACGGCGATCGCTCCCCCCAGGATGTGTTGCCGTTTCCTTTAGTGCTTTTATGATATCAGCTATAGAAGCTGTTGGCTTAGCAGCCATTAACAGTGCTGCAACGCCTGCAACATGCGGGGTTGCCATAGAAGTGCCATCCATATAATTATATTCGTAGGTTCCGTTTAATGTTTTTGTCGGCGGTATGCATGAGTAGACCTGAGCGCCTGGGGCAACAACGTCTGGCTTTGTTACCAAACCATTTGGTTCGTCTCCAGGAAACACAAGGCTGGCTCCGCTACTAAAGAAAGCGACATCAACCCTGTCGTCTGGCAGTTTTTCTATTGCACCCACACTAAAGGCGTTGTATGCGTTACCAGGTGAACTAGTATTTCCGTGGTTCTCGTTGCCTATAGCTACTACTGGTAAAATACCATACTGACTCACGAGGATGTCAAGTACCTCAGCGAATAAAGGTTCATAATAACTCAAGCCGAGAGACATATTTATAATGTCTGCTCCCCTTTCAATTGCCCAAGAAATGCCCTCCATCAAGGTTCGTAAAGTCGTATCCCCAATCAGCACACCAGCTACTAACAAATTTGCTTGCGGTGCGACGCCAATCGATAGACCTTTGGGAGTCTGACCTCCGGCGATGGTTCCACAAACATGAGTACCGTGTTGTCCACAGTCAAAAGCGGGAGATGCATTAATCCGCCTTCCGAGGGGATCTATGACAACGAATTCTTTAACTCGTTTTTGGAGTGCTGGATGGGCAGCATAAACGCCCGTATCTAGCACAGCTATATTCACATTCTCCCCTGATGTTGTTTCCCACAACTTAGGTATTTCTAAATGTTTCAGTCCCCAAGTCGCATTATCTTTATTTTCCTCCGCAAATAATTCAGAATATTCTACCCTTCGAGGTTGAATCAGGTGGATTTTTTGATTTGGCAAAACAGCAACTACGTTAGGTTGTTCTACCAGCGCTTCCAAGGTTTTACGAGTCACTTCCACCGTCGCCACTGGTAATGCACCCGAACCGATAGTCGAAACCTCTAGTGGTTCGTCGTGGTAACCCAGGTCATGGCTAGCTACCTGGTATTCATCAAAAATCTCTGTAGCTCTTTGGATAGCTGCCTTTTGGTGAACTTCTACTAGCCTTTTTTTCAATTCGCGTAGACGCCCCCGAGATGGCATACCTTCAACTACAGGTGCTGTGTAGATCACAATCGCATCCCGTTTGTCATCTGCCCCCATTTCCGCCAGAAACGGTTCAAAAGCTGGTGATATTTTTTTCTCTGGCTTCATTGCGATCTACCTCTTACTCAATTAAGTGTCGTGCGTCTGATATTTGACTATAGTAAATTTGCGGATTTTTTACTCTACCTGTGTATTTATATTTTCAGATTAAATTTCCCTGGTCAGGTATCCCGATCGGGAAAGATGCTCCTACTAAGTGTTGGTCAAGCAATTACCGCTTCGCAGGCACTTTAACAGGAGGACGAATTTACCGCCCAACTGTCTCCTGCTTGCTTCAAAAATAGCAAAAATTTAATTGACTATGAATTTTTCATGTAGTGTTTGACTTGATGCTAAAAAATGTGTTAAACAACTTTGCAGACAATGATGTTATTTAAAGAGAAAAATAAATGGTCATAAAAATCTAGTCTAAGCATTCAGCACTTTAGCCGTCAGTAGTCAGCTTGGAAACATATTTTCGGGCGTTTTCTAGAGCATCGCTACAGTAATCCCAAAAACCCGGTTTCTTCGCGGATGGTAAACGAAAAATCAGTCTTTAAGGGCGATAGAAACCGGGTTTTTAGCCCAACGAGTCAATACTGTACCGACGCTCTAGGCGTTTTTGATAAGCTAAATAAACACTCCCATAACCGATAAAAGCTGACGGCTGATAGCTGATGGCTGACCGCTTACGGCTAATTGCTCAATGCTTACGATCTACTTTATATCAAAACAGGTAATCTTATAAATAGGGTTTTTTACTCCTTTGAGAAGTTTTTGTATCATTAAACTCCAGCCTCTATTTATTCACTGTATAGAATCTACCTTTATATCAATTTCTTCTGATGCAAGGATTGCTGCTGCTTCTTTTAAAAGTTGATTCTGTTCGTTTTGAATTTCCTCCAATCGTAAAGAAATCTCCGCCAATCTTTGCTGCTTATCCTTGGGACTTATTTGAGGAGTTTCAGGTAATAAGGCTGGTATATTATAATTTACTTCCGCCGGAGTGAGTTTTGTAACTGCCAAATTGCCAACTCTAGTAGATGCTAGGAACAAACTTTTTACTAAAGTAAGAAGTAGCTTAAAGGGAACTTGCAGCAGGGACAAACTGGCTGACTCTATTAAACGACCAATAGCTTTAACGAGACTGAATATTATAGCCAGAGCAAACAGCAGAATCACAAGACTAATGATTGGATGATTCGCCGCCCAACTCAGAATTTGAATGAGTCGAAAAAGTATAGGATGTTCCTCAACCCAAGAATTTATAGAAGAAGAAATAGCTGTTGATACTGCGGTTGATGTTGCATTTTTGGCTTGTTCTGCTGACCCCAATGTTTGTTCCACAGAAACTTTTGCTTGTTCAAAAGTTGTCGTTACCGTATCCACAGCGATATCTGTCACATCGCTGACACTCTCCTTCCATGAATCCCCAGCTTGTTGGGTTGATTGAGTTAAAGAATGAATGCTTTCGTTCACAAAATTTTGTGTTTTTTGAAAACATTGAGAAATTCTCTCAAGTAATTGATGTGCCATATACTAAGATTTTTCTGGAGAATACTAAAAACCTGGTAGCTTGCCGAAATAGACAAGTAGTAAAATTGCTGAGATTGACAACCATAAGTTCTTTGAGAGTTCTTGAGCGTACTTAAACTTCTCGAAATTATTTGAAAATTGGGTTTTGCCCTTCTCGAATAAAAAACAGAATTCAAACCACAACCACGTAGGTGGAACAATAATCCAAAAACCTAATAGCCACTTTTTGATTCCATCTGACCAGTTTAAAAAAACGGCACCTACAACTGAGATGAGAAGCAGAAGAATAGTTGCTCTGACAAAGTTTTCTGTTGGGCTGAGTTTAGAAAAATTCATATTGTTTGTAAAGTTTTAATATTACAGATGAAAGATTCGTCTGTTTATTTTAAGAGCAATCTAACTTAAAGGGCAAATTCAATGGGAGCAAGGGATACGATATTTGAGGTGCCACAAACCCGCCAAAAACCCGTATTCTCTGAGAATACGGGTTTCTAATTTCCCCTTCAATATGTCCAAAAAATAAATTATCCATCTTGTGGTACGGGCGTCCCCGCCCGTCCTGTATTAGTAGCGAGCCGCCAGGACCGGGGGCGTCCTCGCCCACCCCACAGGATGATTACTCCTTCGCTGAAAGATTACCTAAATAAAAAACCGCTCCAGGCGCTCCAGAACACAGAGGAAAGAGCAAGATATAACCGTTCAAATCGCCCTCGAAAACCCACTTAAAGTTTTATCCCAAAGATAGCTATCAAATACAGAAGCAATATTACGGATAAGCAATCTCCCAATGGGTGTGACTTCAATACTTTCTGTAGCGTTAATTAGAAGTCCATCCGCTTCTAGGGGTTGTAGTGCAAATTCTTCGCGTGCGAAATACTCATCAAAGTTGAGACAGTATTGTGTTTCGATGTCAGATTTTACAAGACGAAACTGACACATTAATTCCATGATGATGTGTCGCCGAATTAGGTCATCACGGTGCAGTTGGATACCTCTTTCAATTGGGAGTGAGCCAGTTTCTACCGCTTCATAATAAATTTTGAGTTGTTTGTGGTTTTGGATATAGGCATCGTGTAACATACTGATTGAAGTCAAACCAAAACCAAACAGCTCGGCTGAAGGTTGAGTGGTGTAACCCTGGAAATTGCGTTTTAGTGTACCGTTTTGCTGGGCGATCGCTAACTCATCATCCGGTTTGGCAAAATGATCCATCCCAATGTACTGGTATTGACTGTGAGTTAGTCTTTCAATCGTCATTTGGAGAATGTCCAACTTTTCCTCAGCTTGTGGTAATGCGTTCACTGGAATATTTTTTTGTACGGGCTTCAACCACGGTACATAAGCAAAATTGAAAACAGCAACTCGGTCAGGATTGAGTTCAATTGTTTTTTGAATTGTTTCCTCAAAAGTTTCTAGTGTTTGATATGGTAATCCGTAAATCAGGTCTACGTTAACACTCTCAAATTTTGCTTTTCTAATCCAGATCATGACATCGAAAAGCATATCCTCTGGCTGGATACGATTGACAGCAACTTGAACATTGTGATTAAAATCCTGGATACCAAAACTAATACGGTTAAAGCCGATATCTCTTAAAGACAAAATGTAGTTTCTATCTACATAACGAGGATTGACTTCTATAGATACTTCTGCATCGTGAGCAAGATTGAAAGACTGATTGATTTTTTTCCACAGAAACTCTACTTGCTCTAGATTTAAATAATTTGGTGTTCCCCCGCCCCAATGTAGTTGAATAACAGGTTTTGTCTGGTCAATCAGTTTAGATTTTTGTTCAACTCCAATCCGCATTCCAGCTGTCACACACACAAACACAGATAAGTAGTACATAAACACTACAAAAAGAGTAGGCAACAATTACATAATTGATAGTAGCTAGCAATAAGTTAAAAATGACGAAGTGGAGACAACTTTTGTAAACCTATTGGCGGCGAAATCTGCCATATACAACGCTTTCACACGTGTAAATTCTGACTTTAGAAATAACGGCAGAGAGCAGGTTGCCCCAAGCAAGGGGTTTTTGCCTCCTTTATTCTTAAAAAAACTTCAGTTCTAGGAGTAGCACCCAGTGAAAAAGAAGATTTGTACCCCTATGCAATAGTGTCGGGTGTATCATAATTTTTTTTCTAGTATATAGTTGATTTCCTATGCATAGGACTTGACAACTAAAAAAACTAGGTTATAACTGAATGAACATTCTCTTTAGAAATCTTTCCTAACCGAGAATGTTATTTTTCCACGTATCAATACAATGTAAATAGAGAAAGTACCCCATGCAATTACATGGGGTTTCTCATTGTGATTTTTATAGTAGTTTGTTATCAAATTAATGTCGTTCAACTCTAATGTAATTTCTTTGTTTTTTGAGATGAAGTCGTAAATATATAATCCCCTATAAATGGCTAGTACTATTATTGTCGAGTAGTCATATTATTGAGGCGGGATTTGACTTAGGCATGAGGATGGGTTAGAAATTTACCATTATTGCCGCCATTGTTCCCGGTGGCAATTACTGTTACTGAGGAATTTAATATGAAAACAAGAAATTCAAAGATTGAGACTGACTTTAGTGGTGTATCACGCTTGCTTGAGAATTCAGACAAAACTGTGGTTGTGGGTAACCGCAATCTGACAATAGACGAAGTAGTCAGTGTGGCACGTCATGGTACTCAGGTAAGTTTAACGAACGTTCCTGATATCATGCGTGGCGTGCAAGCATCCTGTGACTACATTCAAAATGCTGTGAAATCGGGAGCGCCAATTTACGGTGTGACAAGTGGCTTTGGCGGCATGGCAAATATCGTGATTTCTCCTGAACACGCGGCATTGCTCCAGAACAATCTGATGCGGTTTCTCAAGTCAGGAGCAGGACAACGATTACCCCAAGCTGATGTTCGTGCTGCTATGCTCTTGCGTATCAACTCTCACTTGCACGGTGCATCAGGCATCCGCCTCGAACTAATCCAGCGTATGGCAAAGTTCCTAAATGCTGGTGTCACACCCCATGTCTATGAATTTGGTTCCATTGGTGCGAGTGGTGATTTGGTGCCATTGTCCTACATTACCGGAGCGTTGATTGGTTTAGACCCAAGCTATACCGTTGACTTTAATGGAAAAGAGATGAATGCGCCAACAGCACTTAGCAAGCTGGGTTTAGAGCCATTGCAACTCCTTCCTAAAGAAGGGTTGGCAATGGTAAATGGCACCTCAGTCATGACTGGCATTGCTGCTAACTGTGTGTACAACACCAGAGTTTTATTATCGGTGGCAATGGGTGTGCATGCCTTAGCTATTCAAGGTTTTCATAGCACTAATCAATCATTCCACCCATTTATTCATGAACTGAAGCCACATTCAGGGCAAAAATGGGCTGCTTCCCAAATACTCAACTTGCTTGCTGGTTCACGTTTAATTAGGGAGGAATTAGATGGTTCTCACAATTATCGTGGTTTTCATCTGATTCAAGACCGTTATTCACTGCGCTGTCTGCCACAGTACTTGGGACCGATTGTCGATGGCATTGAGCAGATTACCAAACAAGTTGAGGTGGAAATTAACTCAGTCACTGACAATCCACTCATCGATGTTGAAAATCAAGCTAGCTATCATGGCGGTAATTTCTTGGGACAGTACATCGGTGTGGGGATGGATCAGTTGCGCTATTACATTGGTTTGTTGGCTAAACATTTGGATGTACAAATCGCTTCCCTTGTAGCACCCGAATTTAACAACGGACTGTCACCCTCTTTAGTCGGAAATTGTCAACGTACTGTGAACATGGGGATGAAGGGTCTGCAAATAGCTGGCAACTCAATCATGCCGGTATTGACCTTCTATGGGAATTCCATCGCCGATAGATTTCCTACTCATGCTGAGCAATTTAACCAAAACATTAACAGCCAAGGCTTTGCCTCTGCGAATTTAGCACGGACGAGCGTAGAAATCTTTTTTGAATATATGGCGATCGCTCTCATGTTTGGGGTGCAAGCGGTTGATTTACGCACCTACGTGGTTGCCAATCATTACGATGCTCGTGCTACCCTGTCGCCTGCAACTCGAGAGTTATACATGGCAGTACGCGATGTAGTTGGACATTCCCCTTCTGCTGACCGTCCTTACATCTGGGATGACCACGAACAATCTCTAGACTTACATATTGTCCAAATTGCTGCTGATATGGCATCTGGCGGTAGAATTGTTGCAGCAGTCAATCAGGTGTTTTCTAGCTTAAAGTAGGTCGGGATAAGCGCGAAGACACTGTTAACAAAATATTACTTAACATTTAATTGATGGAAAATCCCAATTTCACATCTGGGATTCAAGCTCTTTTATCAATTTGCACGTTTTCAGCTGTAAGAGGATACTCTAAAAGTCGAAGCAGGTTAAAAAAATCAAAAATTCATCCCACACTGCTCTTCTTCGGGTCAGATGTGGGGCTTCTTTTTGATTGAGCTAAAAGTGTTTGAAGATGCCCACCCTCTCGGCCTTTATCACTAAGCGGATTTCTTCACAAGCGGTCTCGAAAATAGTTTGGAGGTCGAGGGATTGACGAATCCGCTGGGTGATTTCTCTCAGCAGTTTTTCTCGCTCTACCTGTTGGCGAATGGTTTGCTCGGCTTGTTCACGTTCCGTCATGTCTGTCAAAAATCCTTCTATAAGCGCCTGTTTTTTAGCTATGGCTATACTGTGCTATCTATTCCAGCTACTATAGCCGAGGGATTGCTAAGAAAGTCAACAGCTGAATAGATCGGATTTCTTAATATCGCTTAAAGCTCAGTTTATGAATTAGAAACACGCTTATGTTATCACATCGAATAGAATTAAGTACTCGTGTAAAATCTGGCAACTTTTTACACGTTTAGACGCACCCCTGGTGACACCCTTGCTAGATCCACAGCAACTTTGTTAAGTTTGCTTTAAAACTTGATAACCAACCAGCGATATAGCTGTATGATGATGCCAACTTTCAATAGTTATTCAGATAATCATGGTTCATACTCCTGCAAAGCAAACGTCAGAACCCTCGAAGAAAGGGGCAAAAACAGCACTAAAGGAAACAATTCTCACACCTCGGTTCTACACCACTGACTTTGAAACGGCTGCTAACTTGGATTTATCTGCTCAAGAAACTGAATTAAAGGCGATGCTGGAAGAGATGCGAGCAGATTACAACCGCCATCATTTTGTGCGAGATGCGGAGTTTGAGCAATCTTGGGAAAATATCGAAGGGGAAGCGCGGTGTGCTTTCGTTGATTACCTGGAACGTTCCTGTGTTTCAGAGTTTTCTGGGTTCCTTTTGTTTAAGGAGTTATCACGCCGCTTGAAAGACCGCAATCCTATCTTGGCAGAAATCTTTCAACTGATGGCTCGTGACGAAGCCCGCCATGCTGGGTTTCTAAACAAAGCAATGAGTGACTTTAATGTTTCTTTAGATTTGGGCTATCTCACCAAAGCACGCACGTATACTTTTTTTCCCATACAGTGGGTTCTTTATACCGTCTACTTATCAGAAAAAATTGGCTACTGGCGATACATTATTATTTACCATCATTTGCAACAACACCCAGAAAACCAATTTTATCCTCTCTTCCGCTACTTTGAGAGCTGGTGTCAAGACGAGAACCGTCATGGAGATATCTTTAAAGCTCTTTTGCGTTCGCAACCCCAACTTTGGAACAATTGGAAAGCCAGATTGTGGAGTAGGTTTTTCCTATTATCAGTTTTTGCCACCCACACTCTAACTGTCCATGAACGGTCAGGTTTTTATCACTTGCTCGGAATTGACCCAACAGAGTTTGATACTGAAGTCATTCGCAAGACCAACGAAACTGCAGCACGAGCATTTCCAGCGGTTTTAAATACTAATAACCCTGAATTTTTCCGTCGTTTGGGTTTCTGTTCCGATAAAAACCAAAAGATAAATGAGATTAACCGCAGTTCCCAACCACAAATTGTCAAGTTTATCCGAACACTTCCCTTACGTTTGTCAATTCTTGGGCATCTCTTACAACTCTATCTCATGAAACCCATTGATGCAGAGTCCTCTCGAAGCATGGTTTGTTAACTCAGTATATAATTTGACGAAGTATTAGCGTAATGGTTCGTAGTTGCGCTTTAGCTCATGCATCGTAACTATAGCAATCTGCCCATCATTCGTAAAAAGCTAGAAACCCGGTATCTCAAAGATACCGGGTTTCTAGAAATTCACAGTTCATAGCGTTAAAGTTCGTAGTTATCTGTCTGTTGCATGCTGAAGCGCTACTACGAACTCACACAATGTTGTACTTAGCTAGGTGTTGGGAAGGGAGTTGAAGGAAACTGATATTGGCTGACAATATCCTGACCGCCAATAGCAGGTTCAAAGGTTTCGGTGATGATTTGCCCGAGAGTATTGGTGAGGCGGAAGGTGTGCTCTCCTGCACCAATACCATTGCTATCAACAAAATAGTTGTAGGGTTCGAGCTGAAGCTCTGTCCACGAACCGTTATCTTCTAGCATTTCTAACTTTGAAATAGGAGCATTAGAATTACGAATTTGGATGGCGGTCCAATATTCGTTTGTACTTCCTTCCTTAGAGTGATACACAATTGGGTCTGTTTTTTCAGGATTGACCAAGTGCCAACTAATGGGAATGCGACCATCATTTGGGTTACCAATCATTTCAAAAGCTTGAGGACTCAAATCGAGGTCACCGGGCTTACACTCCGGACATTCATCCACAATTTTCACCACAATTGGTTCAGCGCCTTCTTCTTGCTTAGGTCCAGATACCTCTACATAAGAACCACAAGCCTCAGCGTTGTTGTACTGTTCGTGATTCATTGCAGCAATCAATAGGGGTTCCCCTGGTTTTACAGGATCATAGCTACAATGTCCTGCTCCAGTAGCACCATAAAAAGTTCCTTCACCCTTGTATTCCTTGCCAGCTTGTATTTTTGAATCTGTCACCCCTATCAACGGATCGACTCCATTGGAAAGACTTACGACTGTGCTTGGTTCGTTTGAGTTATTCTCACTACCTATGGGCTCAGTAGGATTGCTACCATCTGGTGTGGCTGTACCAGTATTATCATTATTTCCACTAAATAGATTTATGGCTTCTCCTCCAGACCCTACCTCAATTGTCTCAACCCGATCTGCTCCAGAAACCTGCGTGTTTTCTGCTGGAATGACAAGAGAGTTATTAGGCTCAGTAGGAAGTAGAGACTCAGTGGGAGGTGAAACATTAAAATCGCTATTTGTAACATCTGCCCTTCGTGCCCATAATTCTTTTAAAACAGGATTATTAGTCTTTTCCAACCAACTCCATTGATTACCATTGAAACTGAATGAACCATTCCTATCAGCCCGATTTTGCTCAGAAATATCTGTGTGTTTAACTCTATAGTCTTGATTTGTGACTAAAGACTTCATCTTAATCAACACCAAACTCTTTGAAAGAGAATATCAAGAGAAAGTGACAAACACGGGACAAATTCTTTAATGGTTCGTAGTTGCGCTGTCTTCCCTCCGGGACGCTCCGCGAACGCATGTATTTACCATCCGCGAAGAAACCGGGTTTTTAGGATTTCTGTAACGGCGCTCTAGTAGTCCACCACATTGATTTTGATGGGTAAATAAAAAACCGCATTCGCGTTGGCGAAGCGTCTCGTTCGCGCAGCGTCTCGTTGGCGGAGCCTCTCGAAGAGAAGAGAAGACGCAAAGAGCGCAAAGGAAGTGGAAAAGAGGATGAGCTTGAACATGGTTTTACCTATCAGAATTTATGTGGTGTAATACTAGTCCAGAAACCCGGTTTCTTTAAGAAACCGGGTTTCTCATAGATTCGCAGTCTGGTCAATTGTGAATGCTACCATCAGGCATGATTGCTTGTTGCAAGTTAGCATTATTGAGAATAGTTCTTGTTAAATCTGCACCGCGCAAATCAGCTTTTCGCAAAATGGCACCACTTAAATCGGCGTAACTGAGGTCTGCACCACGCAAACTGGCTTCACTGAGGTCAGTCCCCAGAGAACCCCATTGCGTTCTCCTGTTTAGTTTAGCTCTACAGAGTTTTGCTCCATCTAGATTTGCATGATGCAGGAGTGTTGCTCCCAAGTCAGCATAACTCAAATCTGCTCCCGTCAATACGGCGTATCCTAGGTCTGTTGGTTGGTCAGAAGCGGGGCGTAGGTCTGCTTCAAAAAGAATCGCACGAGATAATTTTGCACCGTTCAAATGAGCACCACACAGGCTGGCTTTACTTAAGTTTGCTTCCTCTAAGTATGCTTGAGTGAGTTTGGCACCGGTCAGGTCTGCTTCACGTAACACCGCCCTAAAAAAATCTGCTTCACTTAAGTCTGTTCCCCAAAGGATTGCTTCGCTTAGGTCTGCTTCCCGAAAGCTAGCTTGACTAAAGTTTGTTTTACCAAGTCGGGCGCAACGCAAATCCGCTTGACTAAAGTCTATCAGGCTTAAGTTGGCATTGATCAATTCTGCCTCTCGCAAATCTACTTTTTGAAAACTCCTCTCTCCTTGTATATACCGTTTCACAATATCACCAGCGTTCATATCAGTTGTTCCTTGATTTGCAACCAGACCATAGAGGTCAAAAATTTTTCTACAGGGTATTGACAATTGTATAACTAAAAAGTTATATAGTTAAATAACAAGCAAATCTGCTTGCCAGCAATACAACTACTACACATAATTTGAAGAAATGACAACTACCATTACACAGCGTAGGGGCATAAGCCTGTGGGAAAATTTCTGTAGCTGGATTACCAGTACTGAAAACCGATTATATATTGGTTGGTTTGGAGTTTTGTTAATTCCCACAGCATTAGTCGCTGCAATTGTATTTACCCTAGCCTTTGTTGCTGCGCCTCCAGTTGATGTTGATGGCATCAGGGAACCTGTGTCGGGTTCACTCCTCTACGGAAACAACATCATCTCAGCTACTGTTGTCCCTAGCTCGGCTGCTATTGGCTTGCACTTGTATCCTATTTGGGAAGCTGCAACCCTTGATGAATGGCTTTACAATGGCGGTCCATATCAACTGATTGTGCTTCATTTCTTGATTGCTATTTACGCCTATATGGGTCGTCAGTGGGAATTAAGCTATCGACTGGGAATGCGTCCTTGGATTGCTGTTGCTTTTTCTGCCCCTGTTGCGGCTGCTACAGCAGTACTGCTCATCTATCCGATTGGACAAGGTAGCTTTTCCGATGGCATGATGCTTGGTATTTCTGGAACGTTTAACTTTATGATTGTGTTTTCTCCTGAACACAACGTTCTTATGCACCCGTTCCATATGCTAGGTGTTGCAGGGGTATTCGGAGGAGCCTTGTTTGCAGCAATGCACGGTTCTTTAGTGACCTCCAGCTTGGTCAGAGAAACCACAGAAGTGGAATCAATGAATGTTGGTTACAAGTTCGGTCAAGAGGAAGAAACTTACAATATTGTGGCGGCTCATGGTTACTTTGGACGGTTAATCTTCCAATACGCTAGCTTCAATAACTCCCGTTCCTTGCACTTTTTCTTAGCTGCTTGGCCCGTTGTCGGAATTTGGTTTGCAGCTTTGGGTATTAGCACAATGGCGTTTAACCTGAATGGGTTTAACTTCAATAGTTCTATTCTTGATAGCCAAGGACGGACTATTAACACTTGGGCGGATCTCCTCAACAGAGCAAATCTTGGTATTGAAGTGATGCACGAACGTAATGCTCACAACTTCCCTCTCGATTTAGCTTCTGGTGATGCACAGCCTGTTGCTCTGATTGCACCTGCGATCGCTAGCTAGCTCATCTGTGTCCGTATAAAATCGTTCCCTCGCTTTTGAGAAATTAGATTGGTGCCTTCTTTAAGGCACTTTTTTTTGCTCAATATTTTAAATTTTTTATATAATCATATAGTGATATAACATAGAGAGCTTTAACTCAGTGGCTTAAATGTCAAGGTTTATCTATGGGCAAATTATTTAATGCCTTCTTCAAAGAATTTATGGGTGCAAGCATCATGTTGAAAAGCAGGTTACAAAATTTATACCGATTGATATTGTGTATTAGTCTAACTTTTTTGGTATTGAGCCTCAATCCGGTAAGAGCATGGGCGGAGCCTAATATACCCAATCCAGCTGAACTAGCACGAGCAATTGAGGACATTGAAAACCTTGATGCTATGAGGTCTGGGTTAGCTTCTACTTTGGAAAGAACTCAAGAAGAACCAACAATCCAAACAATGAAAGAAATTTGCCGTCCAGTAGGAATGAGAGCAGCACAACTGAGTCAAGAAAACGACTGGCAAGTTAAGCAAATTGCTGCTAAGTATCGCAATCCTGCCCATGCACCTGATAATTTGCATAGTAAGATGGCGCTGACAAAATTTGAGCAAAATCCTAAGCTTATAGGCTTTTGGGAGCGAGAAACCCTGAATGAACAAGCAGGGACTCGCTACTATCGACGTATTAATGTAGAGGCTAGTTGTTTAGTATGTCATGGAGCAAAAGACAATCGCCCTCAATTTGTTCAAGATAAGTATCCTCAAGATTTAGCTTACAACTTCAAAGTAGGGGATTTGCGTGGGATGTATGCTGTGTTCATTTCTGATATTCAAAAAGCTTTGCAAGAAGCAACGAATCAAGAGTAAAAGGATCTGATTGTGAATTACCTTAAGTTGTTATTTGTTCGCTTGCTGTCATTAGGTGTACTAATCATAGTGGTGTTTCTAGGCTTGGGAATATTCTCTAGTTCATCAGCTAATGCTGCTATTCGGAAATTACAGGAAAGTCCTGGACAAATAGTTTACCAGTCCCGACAGACTTTGCGAGATCAGCATGGGAAGAACTGGCAAGCGATCGCCTTCAAGCGCACTTATGCAGATAGTCGTAGCAGTTTCTACCTGCGATTAGTTGCGTTCCCTGGTGTAGCAGAAATTGACCATACCAAAGCGCTAAAACTAACTGACTCCTTGGGAAAAACACTAACCGCTACAAATACCTCTAGCCAAATTTTTACAGATGGAGCAAAACCAGAACCAAATGTAGGACAGTACGACCTTCAGCCTATCTTACAGCAATTACAGCCTGCAATCCCACTGCGATTAACTATACAAACAACTGCACCAAAATCAGTTGTTTTAGGAGTTCCACCATATTTAGTTCAGGAGTGGCAAACCGTTTTTACTCAGAAATAGAGAAAGAATTAGGCTCAATACTGCTTGGTTAAGGATATTTGAGGTGCCACAAACCCCCTAGAAACCCAGTATCTCCAAGATACTGGGTTTCTAATTTCCTGTTAACCGACAAGTATTGCGGTAACTCCTGCAAAACCGGGTTTGGTGGAGCATCGACTATCGTTAACCGAGCAATATTAGACTTGCTATAACACGATAGAATAAAAAATAAGCCTTGTAACTAAATGACCAATTCTTCATGATAAATACCCAATCAATCTTGCCCCTCTTCAGGAAATTATTGCCCTACTTACGTGCAGTTCAAAAATCAATTAAAAGTCCTATTTGTGGAGGTGGTAATCTATGACCCAAACCCGGACACAAACACAAACAGAATCCAAAATATACACTTTTGATGAGTTTATCGAATGGTATCCAGAAAACTCTGTAGTACGCTACGAATTGCATGATGGTGTAATTGTTGAAATGCCTAAGCCCAGAGGTAAGCATTCAAAATTAACAGGTTCGCTGGTTGGAAAGTTACTGAAAATCATTAGTGAGATTGGCAAAACTGATATTTGGTTTATTCCCAGAGAAGCCATTATAAAACCGCAGCGCGATAATTCTGGTTACGAACCGGACATTATTATTTTGAATCAAGAAACTATTGATCCTGAGACACGTTGGGAAACTGAATCAATTATTCAAAACGCGACTTCGGTCAAACTAATAGTTGAAGTAGTTAGTACCAATTGGCAGGATGACTACTACGATAAACTTCGTGATTATGAAGGTATGGGAATTCCAGAATACTGGATTGTGGACTATGCTGCGTTGGGCGGGCGTAAGTTTATCGGAAATCCTAAAGTTCCTACTATTTTCGTATGCGAACTAATTGACGGGGAATATGAAATGACACCATTTCAAGGAACAGACCAGCTCATATCACCCACGTTCCCGCAGTTAGACTTGACCGTGCAACAAATTTTTGACTCAATATTGTAGATATTATGCAATTATTACGTTAAAGCCAAGATTGCAAACTGACAATTCTTGACTTCTTACCGTTTTAACTGACATCTTGCAGTACTCTCAACAAGACATAAAAAACCGGGTTTCTAAACGAAGAATTAAGCTTTTTTAGCGTCATCATGCTCAAGAAACTCGGTTTTTCACCTAGGTACAAGATATAAGTTTTAACGGGTTTTAGCGTTAACTACCAAATTTTAATTCAAGGCTTTGCTGACCGATGAATTGCTCTGAGCTGCTCTATTTGATGATTTTGCTGCTCTATTTGCATTGTCAACGAATTACAAACCAGTTCGCACAACTCGAATATAAAAGGATTTGAAATTTGATAAAAGACACACGAACCCTGCTGCTGACGGCATACAATTTTAGCTTGTGTTAGTATCTTCAAATGCTTAGAAACATTAGCCTGACCTAAACCTGTTGCTTCAATAATCTCTGTCACGTTTTTAGAACCGGACTTCAAGGTACATAGAATCTGCAACCTGCTGACTTCGGAGAGTACCTTGAAAAATTCCGCCATTAGACTTAGAGCTGTAGGGGAAAGCTGCGACATCTTATATTCAATAGAGTGTTGAGACAATTGGACTGAGCTCTCAAGAGTTTTCTTAGGCATAAGAAATATGAAATACTTCTAAAATTTGCTTAGTTTTACTATGATATTACCATATAGTAGTAACAAGTTGGCGATCAACCCTATTGCTTCCTGCAGAAGCACGCACCGCTGTCAGTAATCGCTTGGAAATAGAAGCTAGATATCATTCTTCCCTAGCACCAGACAAAAACGGAGAAAAAAGCTCTATATTGTTAAATTTAATGTATCTGGAATCGTAACCGAGTCTCTGGTTCACGCTTAGTTATACAATTAAGGTATCAAACCTAGTGTATTCCCTCTTAGTAAATTCCCTGTTGTGGGTAAGACTAAAACGATTCTTTCCCTAGTATTTAGGTCACCCTATCTGCTGTATTCCTCGATTTCGTAGCAGAAAGTGAACTTCACCATCCCATTAGACCTGTAGAAATTACTTAGCTAGTCAATCAAAAAGCTCAATCTAGGGCATTATTCATTATCGCTCTTTAGTTAGAAGAAGATGGGCTACACTTTTTGTTACAAATAAAACTAGTTTAGCCTAATCTGGCTTTACAGAAAAATCGTTTAGATACCCATCTAACGGTTATAAGTCAGGGAGCATCTACCTTTTAATTTAGATAGGTGCAGCTTATGTTTCCATTATTATGATGTTAAATTTTCATAACTTGCTCGCTTTAAACACTTAATCGGGCAAATGTCTAAATAAAATCATACTTTCTTTATGTTTTTGGCAATTGTATGGAGATCTTCACATTCTACTCCATTTTAAAGCCAAGTTATCGTTTTTTAAAAAGAGGTAGGACGATCATTGAGTTTATGTCGAGTTGCCAGTTACTTTGCTATATGAGAAACGTTGGTTACAATCCTCATGAATGCCATTCTTTGTTCGATTAGTGCATTTGCTTGTTGTGTGTCTGCGATCGCAGCTGTGTCTGAGATTGTCACAGCTCAAACTGTGCCAGATACATCTGAACCGAGTACTACAATCACACCAGTACCAGAAATACAAACACAGCCTACCATAGCACCAACACAAAATAATCCCCAACCTCAACCGACCACACCACAAGCACAAAGAATTTGTTCTTTCAATACAGTAGATGGTTTGTTACCGCCACCATCTAGTACACAAACAAATTCTCCGCTTTCTTACCTTGCGAATCAGGGTTTCGTAGAGACTCCGGATGGTTCTTGGGCTTGTTATGCAAGAGATAATCAAAAGGAAGGACGTTATTACACTGTATTTAAAGTCCAAGCAGCGAATGGAAATCTTGTCGCTACCTCTTTTTTAGAGCAAGGGAGTCTAATGGAGGGACAGCGCGATCGCACATTAGACCTGTTTATGACACTCATCCAACATCACACAAAGACCAATCCGGGGAACCAACAAAGTATACAGAGGTATTTAAACTCGTTTATCTCCCTAGTTAGGGAAGGTAAGATCGAACCCTCACGTAGAGGTTATCTCTTCGATCAACCGAGCCGTGCTTTCGTTTTATACCATCCACTGATAGGTGGAGAAATCCAAGGTACGGGAATCACAATTAACATTAACTCTCCTCAAAACTTAGGTTCCTCCCCAGTCTCATAGAACTTATACATCAAGTTTGTCTCTTGAGACTGTTGTCAGGGTGCTTTTGAGGGTATAAGAAAATACGCAAACACCCCTACACATCTACACCCCTACACCCTTAGCCAATGGAGGTGAATCTTGATTAAATCTTGTTTAAGAAGAATCGCAATAGTACTCTCATGCTTTGCGCCAGTACTAGCACCATATCAAAGGGTTTACGCCCAGCTAAATATTGGAGAATATGGAGTCCAACCAGGATTGGAGCCTAATTATCTTCAGTACCAGTTATCTGGACAAGACTTAAGCCAAATGCGAGCCATTCCTGGATGTCGTGTAGGATATGGTATCGGTTGCGATAAACCAGGAGCCATATACCAGCAAATTATTCAGTCCAATAATGGACCCAGCTACAATGACTTGTTGTTACGAGCAGCTGGTGGGGAGACAAACTTCCGTAATTTTGCTTCCTTTTACGGTAAAAACCCTAATTTGCCACTCACCCCATACTCCTCATTTTGGGAAAATGATAATCCATACATTATGGACGGATATCGCTATCTTTTAGGGAATACCGTAAGTCAGTCTCCAGTACAAGGTTTAGGTAATGTCACAAGAAACTTCTACTGGTCACCTAGAACAACTGGAAGCTCTTTAAGTCCTCGTAGTGGATTGATAGATTTAAAATACTCCTACGGGCGTCTGCTGTTGGAAGAAGTCGCGAAAGTTCCCAACGCTAGAGCGCAGATTCAGTCATTAGACCTCCCACCAGAAGTCAAACAGTTTTATTTAAATAACCTCTCGCAAGGATTGCGTGCTCTACAAAGTGGAAACGAAGAGCAACTCCAACAAAACATACTTGAAGTACTCTCACGACCCTACTTCACAGGAGAAGCCCCATATAATCGTCCGCCCATCGGTGTCCCTAAGGAATTTAATCAAGCTCTTGGGACAGGTTTAGCACCAGATGTTTTTGCAACCGCACCCCCCATACTACCAGGGGGAGATGTAGCCAACGTAGCTTCTCCATATTTGTATGAGGGCGATGTTATAACACAAGCACCCATAGTACCTGGTGTCGCAGAAGCCACCGGTGGAGGGTTCCCATTTTTGGCTCTTGCTGGTCTTCCCTTACTTGCGCTACCTTTCCTGATTGGAGGAGGCGGAGATGACGATGACGATGATAATGGGGAAGTTGTACCACCCACACCGACTCCGACGCCGACGCCGACGCCGACTCCAACTCCGACGCCGACCCCGACGCCGACTCCAACTCCGACTCCAACTCCAACGCCGACTCCAACACCAACCCCAACACCAACCCCAACGCCGACTCCGACTCCAACACCAACTCCGACTCCAACGCCACCGCCAGAACAGATTCCAGAGCCATCTACGATTGCACCCCTTCTGTTACTATCATCGACAATGGGTATAATCGGTTACAAAAAACGGCGTATGCGGAGAAAAGGCTAAAAGACTTAGAGGTAAGTGTACTTTGCGCTAGGAAAACGACATCCTTTCCGATTTTTCAAGCTATTGGTGTAATTTGATGAGTAGTTGGCTTTGCTACTCCTTTTCCGCCCAAAGATTACCCAAATAAAAAACCGCAGAGGCACAGAGAACACAGAGGAAAGCGGAAGATATGATCGATCATCTCATCGCTTAAGGGGAACTTAGAAAACCTGTATCGCCAAGATACTGTGTTTCTAGCCTTTTACGAAAGATGCGCGGATTGACATAGCATCAAGTAGTGGTTAGATGGACGATCACACTGATCCACCTTTAGAAAATTTTACACCAAAAATAAAATTCCTCTTTCCCTAATAAACAATTGATTTTCTGATAATTTCTTGAAGTCGATATAAGTTCACAGTCCATTGAATAGTATGCCAGTAAAAAAAGCAACTTTGCATAGTGTAGAAACCCGGTATCTTGGAGATACCGGGTTTCTAGAGCGATTATTCACCAGGCAAAGCTGGCTTGGTTGACTACTAGTGGTCTACCACATTAATTTTGATGGGGAAAAAACGTTCAGATTCATCTTCTTTTCCTCTTCCTTAGTGCTCTACCCTTCTCGATAGCGGAGATGCTACGCGTAGCTTGCTTCCCCGGAGGGGTACGGGAACAACTTCTCCTTCGGAGACGCTATCGCGAACGTCGAATGCGTCTTTGCGGTTTTTTACCTTGAAAACAAATCCAAATCTGTAACCGCACCGAGACTGCTAGAAGATACCAATTTGGTGTATTTTGCTAGCACACCAGTACTGTAACGGGGTGGACGTGGCTGCCAATTAGCTTGACGACGAGCTAACTCTTCATCAGATATCTGTAATTGCAATAACCGAGCGTGAGCATCAATGGTGATGGTATCGCCTTCTTCAACCAGAGCGATCGCACCCCCAACAGCTGCTTCTGGTGCAACGTGACCTACCACCATACCATAGGTTCCGCCAGAGAAACGACCATCGGTAATCAGTCCTACAGAATCACCTAAACCCGCACCGATAATTGCTGAGGTGGGAGCTAGCATTTCCCGCATTCCAGGACCGCCCTTTGGTCCTTCATAGCGAATAACAATGACATCTCCTGGGTTAATTTTTTTCTCCAAAATAGCACTTAAGCAAGATTCTTCAGAGTCAAAAACCCGTGCTGGTCCGCTAATTTTTGGATTTTTAACACCAGTAATTTTCGCTACAGCCCCTTCAGTAGCTAGATTACCTTTTAAAATAGCCAAGTGTCCTTGTTGATACATAGGATTATTCCAAGGACGGATGACATCTTGATTGGCAGGTGGTTCCTCTGGTACGTTAGACAGTACTTCCGCTACAGTTTGACCTGTGACAGTTAAACAATCTCCGTGAATTAGGTCATGTACAAGTAGCATTTTCATGACTTGAGGGATACCACCCACTTTGTGTAAGTCTATGGCGACGTACCGTCCACTAGGTTTTAAATCACACAGGACAGGAACGCGAGCACGGATAGTTTCAAAATCGTCTAGAGAAAGGGGGACACCAATGGCGCGAGCGATCGCCAGCATATGCAACACGCCGTTTGTTGAGCCTCCCACCGCCATAATTACAGAAATGGCATTTTCTATGGATTTACGCGTGATAATTTGGCTGGGCAGAATTTGCTTACGAATGGCTTCTACTAAAGCCAGCGCAGATTTTTCAGCACTTTCCGCTTTTTCCTCATCCTCTGCTGCCATTGTCGAGGAATAAGGCAAACTCATACCCATAGCTTCAATAGCGCTAGACATGGTATTTGCTGTATACATTCCACCACAAGAGCCAGCACCAGGACAAGCTTTACGCTCAATTTCCTGAAAGTCTTGTTCGTTGAGTTTATCCGCAACGTATTGACCTACCGCTTCAAAAGCACTCACAACGGTTAAGTCACGTCCATTATAGTGCCCTGGTTTAATGGTACCACCATAAACAAAGATAGCAGGAATATTCATCCGAGCGATCGCAATCATTGCCCCCGGCATATTCTTATCGCAACCGCCAATTGCTAAAACACCGTCCATACTTTGTCCATTGCAGGCGGTTTCTATCGAATCAGCAATCACTTCTCGCGACACCAAGGAATATTTCATTCCTTCGGTTCCCATCGAAATACCGTCGCTGATGGTAATTGTACCAAATATTTGCGGCATGGCTCCTGCGGTTCTGACGCCGTTTTCTGCTCTTTGCGCCAACTTATCGATCCCCATATTGCAGGGGGTAATCGTGCTGTGGCTATTAGCTATACCAACAATAGCTTTGGTGAAATCTTCATCCTGAAAACCAACAGCACGCAGCATTGCTCTGTTTGGCGATCGCTGCACTCCTTGCGTTACGACTTGACTTCTAAAATTTTCTGACATTTTGATATTTCCCCAGCACCGTCATCTCTACGTATGACGCATTTGCTATGTGATTATCTCAAAATATCAGCAAGATTGCATCAGCTAATAGCTAATGGCTAATGGCTAATGGCTATTAGCTATTAGCTGATAGCTATTTGTACATTTTGCCATCTGGCATAATAGCACCTTGCCACAGAGACCCCATCAAGTATGCCCCATATATGTTAGCTCCTTGTAAATTAGCTGCAGTGAAATCTGCATCCATTAAATCTGCCATTTTCAGGTCTGCCTTATCAAGTATGGCTCCTGTAAGCTTAGCTTCAAAAAGATTGGCTCCATTTAAAGTCGCTCCTGTGAGGTTAGCCCCAGTCAGATTAGCTCTGACAAGAGATGCTTCTGTTAAGTCAGCGCCGACCAAATTCGCTCTCCTGAAATCAACTTCACTCAAGGACGCCCCTTTTAAATTGATTCCACTGAGATTTACTTCGGTCAGATAACCACCTATCAGGTTTACACCTTTAAAATTTCTTTCTCCTTTCTGATAGCGACTAAGCAATTCATTAACACTCATGACACTATCGTCACAAGAACCTTTGTAGTGTGCCTCAGACAACATACCCTCTAAGTTAATTGTGTTACGTTTTGAAAACTCGATAAATATTGTCATTATCTATTGAAAAACTACCATTATGAAAATGTCAGCAAAGTCATTTGTGAACAAGTTATAAATGCTGATTTGTTAAGAGATAGTTCATCGTTATCGTTATCCTTAGGGTATGGTCTTAACTTTGCATTATCAAAACTTCAGTGGCTAAGGAAAATTTATCATAAATGGGTTCAGAGCAAACTTCTCAAAAAACAGTTTCCGAAGAATGTGCGGCTAGGGTGATGGAGACAATCCCGTTAGTTATGAAAGCAATTCGAGCAGAGATGCGTGCTGTAGGCTCCACTACTTTATCTGTCCCTCAATTCCGTACGCTAGCATTTTTGGATCGCAACCCTGGTGTTTCACTATCTGACCTTGCAGAACACTTGGGAGTTACCCGTGCTACAGCATCGGCGACAATAGAGCGGTTGGTACAGCGCGACTATGTTGCTCGCAAAGACCATCCCCAAGAGCGGAGACGTGTTGTTCTCAACCTCACAGAAGCAGGAACCCATCATCTTCAACAGGCTCGAGTCCACACTCGCCGTTACATTAGCGATCTTTTAAATTATCTCTCAGAGGAAGAGGTTTTACAGATTGAAAAAGGATTGGGGTTGTTAAAGCAAATTTTTGAACGGACTTTGGATGATAACAAAATGGACGGATCGGGGTCAGCCCCTTCTCCTGACGGAGACGCTACGCGAACGGGGAAGTCAAAAGTCAAAAGTCAAAAGTCATCTTAGAGGATTTTTTAAAAGTCCTCTCGTCAGTAGCACAACATTTCACATCCCCCTAAATCCCCCTTAAAAAGGGGGACCCTTAGAGATTTCCCCCCCCTTAAAAAGGGGGACCCTTAGAGATTTTCCCCCCTTAAAAAGGGGGGCTAGGGGGGATCAACCAGTGCTTGAAATTACAGCCAACCGCTTTTCAAACAACCTCTTAGGGTAGTCAGCTACACCAAAATATATTGACAACGAACCATTAGACAGCTAATAGTTAGACAAAAAGAAAAAAGACAACGAAGTTTTTTGAGTCAATTTAGCTGTGGGTTATTATCTGACCACCAATCAAAAAAATGCGATCGCATTCTCCCCAACCGTTAGTAAGAAAATGGTGGGTGATGTTGGGAATCTGCCTTGGTGTCTTAATGTTTACTATTGATACCAGTATTGTCAACATTGCCTTACCCACCCTCGTGAAAATATTCAGTACGAACTATGTCACGATACAATGGGTCGTCTTAAGCTATCTACTCGTGGTCACCGCCTTGGTATTAGGAGCCGCTCGTCTAGGTGATATGTTTGGCAAAAAACCCTTATACTTAGGAGGTTTAATAGTATTTACCCTGAGTTCGCTTTTGTGTGGACTGGCTCCGGGAGTATACTGCTTAATAGGGTTTCGCGCTCTACAAGGATTGGGAGCTGTGATGATTTCCGCCTTAGGAGCAGCGATTATTACAGAAGTTTTTCCTAGCTCTGAACGAGGGCGGGCTTTAGGTATTATCGGTGCTATTGTCTCACTGGGTATCGCCCTTGGTCCATCTGTCGGAGGATTGCTCATTGGGTTTTCAGGCTGGCGCACTATCTTTTTAGTCAATGTACCAATTGGTATATTTGCTAGCTTTGTTGTATTCCAAAACGTACCAACAAGACGAAATAGCTCGACCAATCAAAAATTTGATGGGCTAGGAGCATTCATCATGACTTTAACGCTGGTATGCTTTGCGCTTGGGATGACAAACGGACAAAATCAAGGCTTTGGGAGTATCATGACTCTAGTCTTATTTGCAATAACTCTCCTTGGCTTGGTCAGTTTTTTATGGTTTGAAACCCGCATCCAACAACCAATGCTAGACTTGCATCTGTTTGAAAATATACAGTTTAGCTTGAGTTTATTAACGGGGTTACTCGTATTTATCGTAATTGCAGGTGTGATTTTTATTATTCCTTTTTTTCTAGAGTTAGTTCTTGGTTATTCAACACAACAGGTGGGGTTGTTGTTAGCAGTATCGCCTGTGTTGGGTGGGATCGTCGCCCCCTTTTCTGGAAATCTTTCCGATAAATTTGGACCACGTATCATTAGCCTCATCGGGTTGTTGTTGATGAGTGTTGGTTGTCTGGCGATCGCCACGTTCAACACCCAGTTAACAGATTTAGGTTATATTATGCGCGTAGCCCCTTATGGTATTGGATTGGGAATGTTCCAATCACCTAATAATAGTGCCATTTTAGGTGAGGCTCCTCCACAACGCTTGGGTATCGCTTCCGGGTTGCTGTCTTTGTCCCGAACTCTAGGTCAGACGACAGGATTGTCAGTAATGGGTTCATTATTTGCTGTGCTAACCCTTTCTGTGACCTCTAGTACTGAGGTAACAACTGCGCCTGCTGAAGCCCTCGTTTTTGGTCTTCAAAGAACTTTTTGGATAGCATCTGTTATTTTATTAACTGCTGCTGCATTGGTTGCATTTCTTTGGAAAATGAAGGAACAGGAAGTAGACTGACCTCTTGTGGTGCGGGCGTCTCGCCCGCCTCGCCTCGTTCATGGGCGAGGACGCCCGTACCACAAGAGATTTTTGAAGACTTCTCACCTCGTTCACGGGCGAGGACGCCCGTACCACAAAAGATTTTTGAAGATTTTTTTATTTGGAAGTCCTTAGGAAAAGCTATATTTTAAGGTTCTTGAGCCACTCCACCAAATTCTGTTTGGTGGATTCTAACTAGAAGTTAGGTGTAAACTATTTAATGCTATCTTATAGTTTTTTCCCTTGATACAAAGATATTTAAAGGTATTATCTCGCTTTTGGAGTGCTGCTTTAGCGGCTGAGTTAGAGTATCGTATCAACTTTCTCCTCGCTGCATTAAGCAGTGTAGGCAATCTTGTGGGTAGTATGTTTGGATTATTCTTGTTTTATGGTAACGGTTACACTTTTGCTGGCTGGTCGTGGGAAGCGGCTTTGTTAGTTCTAGGAACTTTTACAATATTACAGGGCTTTTCTGCAACATTTCTTTCTCCAAACCTGAGTCGCATTGTCCGTCACGTACAAGAAGGTACACTGGACTTCATATTACTCAAACCCATTCGCAGTCAATTTTGGCTTTCCACCCATACCCTCTCACCTTGGGGACTACCGGATTTAATTTTTGGTAGCATCATCATTGGTTATGCAGGTAGACAACTTGGTTTAGAAGTAAACGATTACCTCATTAGTGTAATTCCCCTGTTTTTTGGCTTGGTGATTCTTTATAGTCTCTGGTTTATACTGGGGGCAACTAGTATTTGGTTTGTTAAAATTTATAATGCTACTGAGGTATTGCGGGGCTTGTTGGATGCAGGAAGATATCCCATCGTAGCGTATCCTGCGGCTTATCGCTTTTTCTTCACCTTTGTCGTTCCAGTAGCTTTCTTAACAACAATTCCAGCACAAGCAATGCTGGGAGAAAGTCAAATCACTTGGATGATAGGCGCTGGAGTGCTGGCGCTAGTACTACTTCTTGCTTCCACTTGGTTCTGGCGGTTTGCACTGCGCTTTTATACTAGTGCTTCTAGTTAGAATTTAACTAATAACAATGCCCTCTTATCTGTAAGAGGGCCTACTTTAATTCTTCAAAATCCCAACCAAAATATTAAAAAGTTTTGTTAATTCTTCGGGAACGCGGTACAGTTTAAAATCCTCAATAATTTCTTTTTCTTGACGCTTGTATATACCAAATTTCCAATCTTCGCCAGTCGATACGACTCCGTATAAAACTGGTGTATCTGAAGTAGTCCACTGGTCGAGCGCTATTAATTCTACAGCTAATTGTGTAAACCCTCGGCTCAAATCAGCTTGCTTGGCTTCAATGACTAATAATCCTTTTCCTTTGTTAATATAATAGTCAAAGTAGCCTTTCAGATACTCATTAACGCTAACAGGATATTCAATATTCAACTGAGTTTCTGTGATTTCACACACTTCAAATAATATAGGTGAAATTATTGCTTGTTTGCGTGCATCTTCACTGAGCAGCTTCACGCGTCTTATATTTCTTTCAATGATTAAATTTAACGCTTCAATTCTATTTAACTCAGTTTCTGCTTGAGGTAAATCCAGATTTTGTCTTTCATAACTACATCCAAGTTCTGCGAGAATATCTTCTGGAGAAAAAGGTAAGTCAAAATATTTACTAAACGTATAGCTTTGACCAGGCTGGAGAATACGAGGACGGCTCATAATTATTATGGACAAACAATAAATATTCTAGTATCTAAGTGCTGTCTTCCTCCTCTCTCTTTCTTTCTGTGTCACGCTAGTACAGGTCGGCAGAAATAAAGCTACCATTTGAAGGAGGTAAGAAGCTGATAACATAAGGGTTCTTTCTTTTGAATGCGTGACTTTTGCTTTGTTTTACTAGTCACCTCCGGTTCGCGTATCGTCTAGTGAGACCAGAGAGAAACCTGTGATTCGCCCTGGCTCCTGTGCGTTTGAAGCGGTTCTTACACATCAACCAAAACCGTTTCTAAATGGTCGTCTGGAATTGGACTACCTTGCTCTGCTAAAATTTCAAGATAGAGTTCAATCGCTTCCCTGATATTGGCGATCGCTTCTTCTTTTGTCTTTCCTTGACTGATACAAGCAGGTAAGCTGGGACATTCAACAATCCAGTTACCATCTCCTTTGGGATAGAGAACGACTTGCCTCTGCATTGACTACTTTAACTCCAAC
The DNA here is from genome assembly GCA_035967975.1 of Scytonema sp. PMC 1070.18. Classification (GTDB taxonomy): domain Bacteria; phylum Cyanobacteriota; class Cyanobacteriia; order Cyanobacteriales; family Nostocaceae; genus Scytonema. The sequence goes on along the minus strand of JAWQFQ010000017.1, from coordinate 23,587 downwards.
AGTTTTTATACAATGGCTATTTTCTTCCAATTTCGCACTTTTGTGTGGACATGACATCGCTATATTCCACACTTTCACAGAATGTTTATTTTTGCCAAAAAAGAATAAAAGTAAGATATTATACTGAATAAATAAATAAACTTAAAAGAATTCACATAAAAATTTGATGAAGATACAACGATAAAAATGACAAATTATTCGGTAAAATCAAAAACTGAAGACAAAGTGTTGGGAGAAAACAGGGTTGTCTACGCTCGGTGTAAACATTGACCACATTGCCACTATTCGACAAGCGCGGCGAACGGTGGAACCAGATCCAGTAGCGGCAGCAGTACTGGCAGAATTAGGAGGAGCAGATGGGATTACTGTGCATTTACGGGAAGATAGACGACATATTCAAGAACGGGATGTACGCCTATTACGGCAAACGGTGAGAACTCACCTGAATTTAGAGATGGCAGCAACAGATGAAATGGTTGCGATCGCTCTTGACATAAGACCCGACTATGTGACTTTAGTTCCTGAAAAGCGGGAAGAAGTCACCACAGAAGGCGGACTAGATATTGTGGGTCAAATTGATAGAATAAGAGAGGTAGTAGATAAATTGCAAGGCGCTGGTATTCCAGTCAGCTTATTTATTGACGCCGAAAAAGCACAAATTGAAGCCTCTGTCAAGGTTCAGGCAAAATTTATTGAATTGCACACGGGGCGATACGCTGAGGCTAAGGATGAAGCCAGTTCTCAACAAGAACTATCCTCACTTGCTCAAGGGTGCGAGCAAGCAATGCAAGCAGGACTGCGAATTAATGCAGGACACGGTCTCACCTACTGGAATGTCTACCCCGTAGCCTCTCTTCCGGGTATGGAAGAACTGAATATAGGACACACCATAGTTAGTCGAGCGGCGTTGGTAGGTATGGAAAGAGCCGTCCGCGAGATGAAACAAGCTATGCGAGGGCTACTGTGAAAATTATCTGCGTGGATTCAAAGGGCTAATGGCTAAGGGCTAATGGTTAATGGTTAATGGCTAATGGCTAATGGCTAATGGTTAATGGCTAATGGTTAATGGCTAATGGCTAATGGTTAAATCGTTACGTATGTGAGAATTAAGACATTTATGAGTGCAGCAGAATCGAAGAATATTCCACTTTGGGCGCAGGACAGAGATACTACGATCGCACATAGCACTGATGCTGAGTGGCGCTATCAAACTCCTCCTGATTACTCCCTCTCAAAGGAAAATCTAGCGAAAGAAAGCGTATGCAAGCATTTTGAAGGTTCACTTGAGTGGATTGTGCAAAATTTGGTAAGAACCTTTGAAATGGAAGCATCTTTCAAAACTAATCCGCAACAGTGGTTATCAGTTGTGAAAGATAAGTTCACCATGAGTAGCAATGGAGGGACAATATACACTGCATCGGATGTAGTCAAGGCGGGTACTTACAATTTATTTATCCCCGATACTGAAGAATACAAAGCTTCAGAGGAAACTTTTGAATCATCTGCAGACCTCTTTCACACTGTGTTTCCTAACGGATTTCTCTGGGAACTCCTGGAAGTGTTCTCTGGTCCACCCAACGTAACATTTAAATGGCGGCACTGGGGAACTTTTAGCGGTTCTTATAAAGACTATGCACCTACAGGGGAGACCGTGGAGATAGTTGGTATGAGTATAGCGCGTGTGACAGATGATTTAAAAATTCTGTCCATAGAACATTACTTCGATAACAGCCAGTTTCTTAAGAAACTAACAGCGAATAGGGGTATAGTTAACAGTTAACTGTTAATTGTTCACTGTTCATTGTCAAATGTAGTTATACTGAGACACGGTACTTGTTGCCGTGTTTTTGTAACAAAACTTAAGAAAAGATAAAAATGCAAAAATACTATTACGTTTTGGCAAGTCAACGTTTTCTTTTAGAAGAAGAGCCAATGGACGAAGTGATTCGGGAGCGTATCCGTCACTATCACGAACAGGAGAAAGAAATTGATTTTTGGGTTGTCAAGCAGCCAGCTTTCCTAGAAGCGCCCCAGATGGCAGAAAATAAAGCAAAGTGTCCTCAACCAGCAGCAGCAATTATTTCTACTAATTCTCAATTTATTACCTGGTTGAAGCTACGTTTAGAATACGTTATTACGGGTGAATTTCAAGCTCCTTCACCAGAAATTCCCGATCCTTTGGCATCCCTTGCTACTGTATCTTAAATAGGTAGAGACGTTGTTGCCAACGTCTCTAGGAAAGAGTTAAATAAAATTTCTTGGAAAAAAATTCAATAAATCATATGTGTCAGGCTATGATGCAGAAATCCGTTTTATCAAAATCTCTAGTTAACAGTTTTGCGTTAGTGGCTGTAGGGTTGATGGGTAGTGTCAATTCTGCTTTCGCCCAACAAACAGAAATTCCCGTTTGTCAAGCTCCGAATGCTGGTGAATATTTACTATTAGTTATTAGCCCTACCGAAAATAACCGCAACCAATTGCGCCGTGCTTTACCAACTCAGTTGCAGACGACTACCTGTCGATATCTAAAAGATACTGTGACCAGAATAGGCGGGTTTACTAGCATGGATGACGCGAGTCGTTGGGCTAAGTATATCAGCCACGTTGTCAATTTGTCTGCTATCATTACGACTCGACCAACAACGAATACTGCACAGAATGTTGCAGCAGTCAAGTTTAACCCGGAACAACTGGGCAATGGTTATGCTGTTTTGGTGGATTACTACAACCGTCCGGAAGTCGCCAATCAAGTCCGGGACGCAGTGAAGAAAGACGTAGGTTTTGTTTCCTACGGACAACGCCCTTACTTGTTAGCAGTGTACACAAATGACCAGAAAGAAGCATATAACACTTTAGAAAAGCTTAGTGGGCAAGGTTTTTCAGCCGTACTTGTAGACAGTCGTAAAGTTATGTTATTGCGCTCGTCTGTGCGATTGTAATTGGTGTTTATGGACTGACGATTAATAGTCCAGTAGATCGGGCTAGCCACGACACAGTTATCCCTAGAGCTGAACCTGCGATCACCTGAACTGGGGTATGTCCTAGCAGTTCTTTGAGGCGATCGCCGTTAAAATTTGGATGTTCGCGAAATAATTCATCAATCATTTGATTGAGTATTTTTGCTTGCTTACCTGCAGCTTGGCGCACTCCTGCGGCATCATACATCACAATGATTGCAAATACCATAGCAACTGCGAATTCGCCAGAAGCCCAACCAACGGTTTGTCCCACACCTGCGGCTAAGGCTGTGACTAATGCAGAGTGGGCGCTAGGCATTCCTCCGGTTGTGACTAAAACACTTACATCTAGTTTGCGATGTTGAATTAACTCAATCACAAGCTTTAATGTTTGAGCCATTAGACAAGCTATGAGAGCAACCAACAGCACTCGGTTTTCTAAGATATGGTTTATGTCTTGCATGAATTATGAATTATGAATTATGAATTATGAGTTATGAATTATGAGTTATGAATTATGAATGATAAATTATGAGTTGTAAAGTAGTTCAGTATTTATCATTCATTATTCATTTTTACCAGCTAGTTGTTGCGACTAGTGATAAAGTGTGCGAGGGCTACTAAAGGCTGTGCTTTGTTTCCAAAAGGTTCTAGTTCTGCACAAGCTTCCTCAATCAGATGTTGAGCTTTTGAGCGAGATTCTTCTAATCCCCAGAGGCTGGGATAGGTCACTTTTTTGGCTTTTTGGTCTTTACCTGCTGTTTTGCCTAACTGCTCTTGAGTTCCTGTAATATCCAAAATATCATCCACAATTTGAAAAGCAAGCCCGATATTTTTGGAGTAGCGAGACAACCGCTGAACATCCTCAGATGATGCACCCGCCAGAATACCACCACAGATGACACACGCTTCTAAAAGAGCTCCAGTTTTGTGGGAGTGAATAAAATTCAGAGTCTCTAAGGAGATATCAGTCTTCCCTTCAGAGTCTAAATCGAGGACTTGACCCCCAACTAATCCTGTTGCGCCTGTAGCGCGACCTAGATACGCAATAACTTGCACAACTCGATCTAAAGGAACATTTTTGGTGTGCGTTACCACGTGTTCAAAGGCATAGGCGAGTAAGCCATCTCCAGCTAAAATTGCAATATCTTCGCCATAAACTTTATGATTTGTTAACTTACCGCGACGGTAATCGTCATTATCCATTGCTGGTAAGTCATCGTGAATCAGCGACATGGTGTGGAGCATTTCCACAGCACAAGCGGTTGGCATTGCCATTTCTACTGTACCGTCCATCATTTCACAACTAGCAAGGCAAAGAATGGGGCGCAAACGCTTTCCTCCAGCTAACAGGGAGTAGCGCATAGCTTCGTAGATTTTTTCTGGATAACGTATGGAAATTGATTTATCTAAAGCCTCATCACAAAGCTGCTTTTTCTCTTTGAGATAAGCTTTGAGGTCAAATTGGGCTTCTTCTGGAGTTTTTTGAAGGTTATCCGCTGCTACCATCCTTAACTTCCTAAATATTATGTTATTCACGTAACAATTTTACGAGGCTTTGACGCACAAAGAAATATGAATGATGAACAATCAATCATGATAAGAATTGATAAAACTTAATAATTCATAATTCATAATTCATAATTCATAATTCAAGTAACTGGAAACAGTATTATGCATTAACATAGCCACAGTCATCGGACCGACACCGCCAGGAACAGGAGTGAGGAATTCGACAACACACTTCACTGACTCGAAATGGACATCGCCTACTAAGCGACTTTTACCATTAGAGTCAGTCATGCGATTTATCCCCACATCTACCACAACAGCACCCGGTTTCACCATATCAGCAGTGATGAGTTGTGAACGACCAACCGCTGCGATCAGAATGTCCGCTTGTTTGGTAATCGACGACAAATCTTGCGATCGCGAATGAGCGACTGTCACAGTCGCATCTGCTTCCAACAGCATCAAAGCCAGTGGTTTCCCTACTAAAATGCTGCGTCCCACCACCACCGCTTGTTTTCCTTGCAAAGAAATTTTATATTCCTGCAACAGACGCATGACTCCTTTTGGGGTACAACTACGCAAACCTGGTTCACCTCGTACTAATCGTCCCAAGTTTACTGGATGCAATCCATCCGCATCTTTTTCAGGAAGAATTTGATGCAGCAGTTTCACAGCATCTAAATGGTTTGGTAGAGGTAATTGCACCAAGATACCGTCCACCCTTTCATCATCGTTGAGTGCGGCGATCGCAGCTTCTAGTTCTGCTTGGGTAGTTTCTGTGGGAAAATGCTGACCAAAAGATGCTATACCTATTTTCTCACAAGCTCGTTCCTTACCCCTAACATAAGCTGCTGACGCCGGATTATCACCCACCATTAACACCGCTAAACCGGGAGGACGTCCTCGTTGGGGTTGTAATTCTTTAATGGTCGTAGAGAGTTCCTGCTGAATTTTTTCAGCTAAAGCTTTACCATCAAGAAGTTTGGCTGTGTTCGTTTCCATGCTTTATTCCCAAAAGTACGCTACGCCATACCATTATCTTTTCACATCTTGCACTCAGCCTATAAAGCACTCCCTTTCAAGATTGAGTTCAAAGAAATACTATGTAATTAGGAATGCACTCATAAAAATTGAGACTAACTCAGTACTGATATTCAAATTTGCTCTATGAGGGGTTATTATGGTAAAATTATGGGCTTTTTGTCATTTTTGTTTCTCAAGGTACAGCAAGGTCTTACCCCAACTAGGAATGACATTTTTTCTGATCGTGGGACTACTTGGCTGTGGTAGCTTGGGAAAATTTGGTATGAACGCAATCGGAACCAATATCACCCCAATTCGACAACTCAAGCTCAAACAAGACAATCAAACCACAGTTTACATCCAAGGTAAGGTAGAAAAGCGAATCCCTCTGGTAAAGCAGCAAGCTTATCAAATTGATGATTCTAGCGGTAAAATCTGGGTTGTGACCAATCAAACTGGTCTTCGAGAAGGAGATAAGGTTGTGATTAAGGGTAAACTTCGTTATGAAAGCATTCCCATCGCCGGAAATGAATATGGAGAAGTTTATCTCGAAGAGGAGTAAGTGGAAGTGGATAGTGGATAGTGGATAGTGGTAAAACAACTAACAACTAACCACTATCCCCTTACATATGAATACTCAACAAGTACAAGTTGCGATCGCAATTCTTTACCAAAAAAACAAGTTTCTCATGCAGTTGCGGGATAACATCCCCAATATTCCCTATCCTGGTCATTGGGCGTTTTTTGGAGGACACCTAGAACCGGGTGAAACTCCAGAAGTCGCAGTACAGCGAGAGATTCTAGAGGAAATTGGCTACATCCTACCGCCAACATTTTCTAAATTTGGGTGTTATGAAGATGAAAAAATTTTTCGACACGTCTTCCACGCACCACTCTTAGTAGAACGCAATCAACTGGTTCTCAATGAAGGGTGGGACATGGACTTGCTCACACCAGAAGATATTCATCAAGGGAGCTGTTATTCAGCTGTAGCAGGGGAAGTCCGACCCATTGGTCCTGTACATCAACGTATTTTGTTAGATTTTATAGAAAGTAGTAACTTAGTCAATAGCCAATCATCTTACACTTAAGGCTAATGACATTTGACAAATTGACGAATCACAAATAACGAATAACGAATAACGAATGACTACAAACAAACTACCGCGATGGTTAAGCTTAGGAATCGCATTTCCCCTCGCTATACTCAATGGTTGGGTCTTGCTTCAGGTTGTGCATTATTTCCAACCTTTGGTCAGTGTTGTTGTTGCGGCTCTTCTGTTAGCGTTCGTTCTAGACTATCCTATTAGATTTTTTCAGCGACAAGGAGTGAACCGTAATTTAGCTGTTGTGGGTGTGTTACTTGTTGCTGTAGTGATTGTAGCAGCTGTAGCGCTGACTTTGGTTCCCCTGATTTTCCAACAGCTCAACGAACTGGTTAACATTTTACCCAGTTGGATTGGTTCTGGAACGCAACAACTTCAAGCCATTCAAAACTGGGCTGCTAATGAACAGATTCCCGTCAATGTTAGTGGCTTAATCACTCAATTATTAGATAAACTCTCAAATCGACTTCAGTCTATAACTGGTCAAATCCTGGGTTTTGCAGTAGACACTATTGGGACTTTCCTGAATGTACTGCTAACAGTAGTCTTAACTACCTACTTAGTTTTAAACGGAGAACGTCTTTGGGAAGGAGTTTTTCTTTGGTTTCCATCTCATGTAGCCTCACAAGTACGACGACTATTACGTGAAGACTTTCAAAATTATTTTATCGGTCAAGCAACTTTAGGGTCTTTATTAGCGTTTACCCTAATCCTGGTATTTTTAGCTTTGCGAGTTCCCCTAGCTTTACTATTTGGAATTGTGATTGGTTTTTTCTCTTTATTTCCCTTCGGAACGGGAATAGGTATTGCAATAGTGAGTTTGTTAGTAGGTTTGAAAAAGTTGTGGTTGGGAGTAGAAGTCTTAGCTGTTGCTGTTACAATTGACCAAATAAATATTAATTTAGTTGCACCTCGGATTCTAGGAAATTTAACCGGGTTAAATCCTGTATGGGTTGTAGTTTCTTTACTTATTGGAGGAAAATTAGGAGGACTGTTGGGGGTTTTAGTCGCTATACCCATCGCTAGTTTTATCAAAGACGCTGCTGATAGCTGGCGTAGTGGAGAGTTTAATGTACCTTCTAGTAAAGATATTCCAAGTGATGAAATTTCGGCTCAAACAACCCCAGATGTTGTTCTGGAGCGGTAATTAATATTTATTTATATTTCTGCCTTCTCATCATATTTTAAATTTTTCCATACAATTTAGAGACTTAGGAGAATCTGGTGGAAGACCCAAGTTTTCTTCGTAGCTTGCGATTAGAAAACTTCTTATCCTATGGAAGTGCGGGGGAAGAAATAGAATTACAACCGCTGAATGTATTAATTGGTTCTAATGCATCTGGAAAGTCTAATTTAATTGAAGCTGTTGCATTACTGAAGGCGACACCTACAGATTTACCAGTTCCAATTCGTCAAGGAGGAGGAATTAATGATTTTCTGTGGAAAGGAGAAAAGAGTACTGGGATAGCTAAAATACAAGCAACTGTAGTCAATTCTTCTCAGAATTTTCGGAATTTACGATATCAAGTCAGCTTTACTGTAGCAGGTCAAAGGATAGAGATTGTGGATGAAGCTGTAGAAAATGAACATCCACTTTCAGGTGAAGATGATGTTTATTTTTACTATCGTTACCAACGCGGTCGTCCAGTTATAAATATAAAAGCCATAGAGAGTAATGGAAATTCAATCAAACGCTCTCTTCGCCGAGAGGATCTCATTCCAGACCAATCAGTTTTGTCGCAAAGAAAAGACCCAGACTTATATCCTGAAATATCTTATCTTAGCACAGAGTTTTCTAAAATTAGTTTATATCGACAATGGGATATTGGAAGGGATTCTGAAGCAAGAAAACCGCAGAAAACTGACTTACCCGAACACCCCCTTTTAGAAGATGGGAGTAATCTGGGGATATTTTTAAATAACCTACAATATCAATTAGGACAGAGACAAATAATTGAAACCATAAAGAAGTTCTATGATGCTGCTGAAGAACTGAGTATAAAAATCTATGGAGGTACTGTACAGATATTTATCCGAGAACAGGGTTTAATCCAACCAATCCCCGCAACTCGTTTATCAGATGGTACACTCCGGTATTTATTTCTAATGGCTTTACTTCTTGACCCAACACCACCACCGCTTATATGTATTGAAGAACCAGAAATTGGTTTACATCCTGATATTTTACCTACTGTTGCTGAAATGCTCCTTGAAGCATCTCAAAAAACACAATTGATTGTCACAACTCATTCTGATGCTTTAGTTTCTGCACTTCCACCTGAGTCAATTTTGATTTGCGAGCGAAATGACACAGGAAGCCACCTACGCCGTCTAGAACCCGAAAAATTAAAAAATTGGCTGGAAAACTATACTCTTGGCGATCTCTGGCGAATGGGTGAACTTGGAGGAACTAAATGGTAAAAGTACGCAGTGTATCTCCTTATTGCGATCGCCTCTTCACAACACTAGCGCAAATAATGGATACTTCTATATAGTGGTTCTAAATTATTCGTGAGAAAAGAGAAACCCGCTATCTCCAAGATACCGGGTTTCTACACCCTCGTATTAATCTATGTCCTCCACAAAAGCTTTAACCTAGTACATAAACTTACAAAACACGCAATTATTACAGTATAAATAAATCCTTTCAAGAACCCCATTAATGGAGTTGAGGTAAACTCTAAAATGAAAGTCTCAATATTAGTTAATTTCAGGATAGACCATAAAAGGTTAGCGAATGCTACATAAGCTATCATTGGATTTTGTCCATTGTCAATTAACAGTTGAAGATATTTTTGTTGTTTAAAGATATCTATAATTATAGTGAAAATAATCAGAAGAAAAAGTGCGATCGCAGTTGTAACAAAGTAGTAACTCAAAGTAGAAGGGTCTTTCTTTATCCCTTTTTCAAATGGTTCAAACAGCAAGCCAATGGCTAACCAATAAATCCCCCAATGGTAAAATAGCTGAAGTAATCTTTCTGTTTGATTTCTCGGATTAATAAACAAAAACCAGCCAATTGAACAAAAAACTACGCTTAACAATGTTGTTTGCCATACTAATCTAGCCTGTAAACCAATGAGTAACTCCAGACAGATAGCTAACATTAAGAAAATAATACCACCCAAGCGAGACTGATTCCAGTGTGATGGAATAACTTCTTTATCTTCCTTTGTTAAGTCCTTCAACCAAGTTAGAATAAAATCACCCGCAATGGTTCCGGGAATAACAATAAATAGGTATTTCAAGTAATCAAATCGAAACAACCAGGGAACAGGTGACGCTGACCAAATTTCTGCTATCCAACTCCCTTTAACAGTAGATGACAGTCTTACAGCAATTAATAAACCCAGCAATCCTAGACGAAGTAAAGAATTGTTGCGAGTGAAAAACCAGGCGATCGCTCCAAAGACTGACATATTTGCTAAAACAATCAGGATAATATCGCTCCTATACAGCGAAAATCCACTTCCATCTGGATATCGAAGAATAGACACAAGAATAATTGCTGCTATCCAAGCTCCAATAGTCACCCATTTTGTATACAGTTTGAACGTGACATCTACAGACCAACGCACAAACATAAAAAAGAGTATCCAAAAACCGAGCAAAGCTATCCACCAAGTTTGTGTGGTAGGATTTGGATTGATTGTCAGCGGTCTAATATGTTGAAGAAATATCGCAAATATCCCTAACAGAAAGCCTCGTTTCAGGATATAAAGCATCACTCGATTTGTAGATAACCCTTTCGCAAGACGACTGGATAGAGCTAAGGGGATAGATGCTCCCATCGAAAATAAGAACAGTGGAAAGACAACATCTACCCAAGTCAGTCCAGATAAATTAGGATGAAAAGTATGGTTAGGTGGAGGTTCCTGAGCATGGTACATCCAAGCTGGTAATATTTTATAACTTATTGTACCTGATAAAACCATTGCTAAAATGGCAAATCCACGCAACGCATCTAAAGCATAGGCGCGTTTCTCTTTCAGAGTAGCGATCGCATTCTTTTCTTGCATATAAATTTATATCTTTAACACTTCTCCTTAATTTGATAAAGACCTTCAGCCACTTCCAACAGTTGTACAAACGGTGTTTGTCCGCTAACAATTAAACGAGGAATTTCATAATGATTAGCAGAGCAAGTGTAATTCAAAGGTTTATTATTGTATAGATAACTGGAAAGATAATATTTAGAGACATAGGATTTTACCCGGTTGTTATAGGTTCCATATGGATAAGCAAAATGAGCAGCTACCTTCTTGTCTGGATCTAAATCCTTTGTACATTCTCGCAGTTTTATTTGAGCCTGTAATAGTTCCTTAACTAATTCCCGTGAATTGAGTTGGGTTAACTCTCTATGATACAATCCATGAGACTGAATATCATAAAAACCTTCCTTTAATCCCTCTCTTAATTCCTGACATCCCAAGTGAGTTAAAGAAGCACGTCCTTTTTTTGCAAGATTCCCTGGATTGATAAATAATACCACTTTAGCTTTCTTGTTATATTTTTTATCCAGACGACGCAAAATGGGTAATAAATTCGTGTGTATCGTCTTATATCCATCATCAAAAGAAAGCATAATCGGTTTCTGCTTCAAATGCTCTTTAGGTATTTTTTTGGATTTAGTTAAAAAGTAATCATATAAATCCTGTGTGGTGAGAAACCAGTAATTATTACTAATTAAATACTCTAATATCTGTTCCAAATCTTGTTTTGGATAATCCATTGTTGATGATAACAATCGAGATTTTGGACCCAGCTTATCAGCAATACCATGAAAACCTAAAATAGAAACTGAGGAACTTGTCTCCTTTAAATTGAAAAAACCTAAAACAAGTATCGATAGCAGAACTAACTGTAAAGGAAGATTTTGGTTTTTGAGAAAATTCACGTCCGTTAACTTTGAATAAGATAATTTAAGCTGAAACAGACACCAGCTTATCAAAGTTAAGGTAATAAATGATAATTAAGTAGCCAAGAAAAAACACAACCATGTAACGAAACGTAAGAACTGGTGCAATTCTGTACTTAGTTGACTTGACATCTTGCACTGCATTAACCAATATTTATCCCAGGATGGAGGTGAAATACGATGGTATTAGACCAGGTAAGAATTGTCTTGGTGGAACCAGCAGGACCAATGAATGTGGGGTCGATCGCACGGGTGATGAAAAATTTTGGGTTAGCTCATCTGGTGTTAGTCAATCCCCAATGTAACCCTATATCCAGTGAAGCACTTCAGATGGCAGTTCATGCTAAAGATATTTTAGCCTCAGCGGTATCTGTTGCAACACTACCAGAAGCTTTGCAGGGATGTACCCGTGCGATCGCCACAACAGCACGTATTCGTACCTTAGATTCCCCCCTATATACCCCCAGCAGCGCCCTTTCCTGGTTGTTAGAGAAACCGGAACAACCCGTTGCTATCATTTTTGGTCCGGAAGACAGGGGATTGAGCAATGAAGAGTTAAATTATGCTCAACGGTTCGTTCGCATTCCCACCAGCTCCAACTACTCATCATTGAACCTAGCCACTGCGGTAGCTATCTGTTGTTATGAGTTAGCACAACAAGCTCAGTTATACTCAAATCCTGAACCGGAAGAGTCTCAGAAAACTTTACCAGAAATGGAACCCGCACCGATGGATGTGACGGAAGCATACTATCAAGACCTAGAAGCGCTACTGCTTAAGATAGGTTATCTTTATCCCCATACAGCAGCAAGTCGGATGGAGAAATTCCGACAGTTGTATAATCGCGCTCACTTAAAGACTAGGGAGGTTGCCATGTTACGAGGTATTTTACGGCAAGTAGAATGGGTTTTAGATAACCAAGGTGAGCCGTAAGGTCTTGATTATTATCTGCGGAAAAATTTTTCCAAAACCCACAAATATGGCTTAAACTAAACACGAAAATGCTTAAGGATGAGATTATTACGGGATCTTAATTAAAAATTATGTAAATAAAAGGGATTTGTCAATCTCCTTTGGGGTTAGTATAAAACTACCATTATCATAATTAGCGTGGGCATTTTATAGTTATTTATAATAGTATACAAATTTTACATCATATTATCTTATGCATACGAGAAAGCATATAAGAGCTATCCCGCTTCCCCAATCAACAAAACGTCGTCCAATTCCCCGCAAAGACCGAAAGCCAAGGCGAAATCAACAGGAAGTCACCAGTTATCAACAGCCGACTTCCCGCAACACACAAGCAAAACAGACACGTATAGCGGTGACTTATCCAACGGCTACACCTGTACAACGACCCAGACAAGTACCTCCCACAGTTAAACCGAGTTCCACTTCCAAAGGGAGGATTCCACCGTATAACCCAAACACTGTACAGTTGAAAACTGTACGGATGCGGAAGCAGCCGTGGGTTAAACAAACCAGCCCATCTCGAAAAACTCGGTTAAAGCCAATGGCAAGAACACTTTTGTACGCCGTACGATTGTTAATTGTGGGAGTTGGTATCGGTGCAATTGTAGGTACTGTTTTATCAGTGTTAGATCCAGCGACTCGAATTGCAATTCCAGGAGGGGGATCGCCTAATGCTGATGTTAGACAACCACAGTCACGACCAACCCAAACTCCCCCAATGTCTGCTTCTGGTCTCTACCTATCTCAAGAGAATATATCCTTGAAATCCTCCATACAGAGTTTAGCACTAGCAAACCCGAATCTTGGACCAGGAGTGTTCTTGGTAGATTTGGAGAATGGTAGTTACGTGGATGTGAATGGATCGGCAGGTTTTTCCGCAGCCAGCACAATTAAAATACCAATTCTAGTTGCCTTTTTCCAGGATGTGGATGCGGGAAAAATTCGCCTTGACGAAACACTAACCATGGAGAAAGAGATGATGGTCGGTGGTTCTGGAGATATGCAGTACAAACCAGTTGGAACCCAGTTCTCTGCGCTGGAAGTCGCAACGAAGATGATGACAATCAGCGATAACACCGCAACAAATATGCTGATTGCTCGACTGGGTGGAATGGAGTTGCTGAATCAGCGTTTTCGTAGTTGGGGTTTGACAACAACAGCACTTCGCAATCCACTACCTGATTTGCAAGGAACAAACACCACCAGTCCCAAGGAGTTGTCAAATTTGATGGTGATGGTGAGTAAAGGGAATTTGGTCAGTATGCCATCACGCGATCGCATCTTAAGTATTATGCGTAATAATACAAGAAATCATTTGCTGCCAACAGGTTTGGGGGCTGGTGCTACCATTGCACACAAAACAGGTGATATTGGAACAGTACTAGCAGATGCAGGTATAGTAGATATACCTACTGGCAAACGCTATGTCATTTCTGTCATGGTACAACGCCCCAACAACGATCCCAGTGCTGAAAAACTCATTAGTTCCATTTCTCGTGAAGCATATCAACAATTGAGTCAACCCACTTCCATACCCAGCACTCCGGGAAGTACCTTACCCACCACTGGTTATCAGTCACCTGTGATGAATGCGCCATTACCTAACAATGTCAGAAGTACTGTACCTACCACTGGGTATCCATCACCTGTGATGAATCCAACTTTACCAAATAACATGGGAAGCACTGTACCCAATTCAGGATATCAGCAACCAGTACTCAATCAACAGTATTATTATTCTCCATATCAACGATAATTCTTTTGTGTCATGGCTTCTACCACACCCTCAATTCAATTCTTTGCTGGCATTTTTGAAGAACTTAGCAATGTCAGTCTGCGTCGCAGTAGTCGTCCTGGTGTACGCATTGTGGTTATGACTTTTAACCAAGCAAAAGCCTTGGAAAGATTCAATAGCTTTACTAAACAATCTCTCAATTCAATGCTTCTCACAGACGAAGAAGGTGAAATTAGCGTCACTCCTTCTTCCACCCAATTTGTATTTGCTGGTCCAGAAGGCGATGAATTGCAAAGGGTAGAGTGCAAATTTGAAATAGAACACGACGAGCATTGGGAAAGGTTTATGCGTTTTATGCATCGTTATGCTGAAGCCAATGGTATGGCGTATGGGGAATCTTAGATGACCTAATAAATAAGGTTAGCTGTATACCTTATCGGTTTAGCTGCAGTTGGGCAGTTAAATTTGTTACAAAATCTTTATGGCAGCATTATTATTCCTCAGGGCGTATATGGCGAAGTTACTGCTTTAGGTATAAAAGATTCCTGTTCAGTAGTAGTTCAAACCTTTCCTTGGATTCAAACTACACAAATCTCGAATCCTGCAATAAGTGCGATATTTACAAATAAACTTGGCTTGGGTGAAACCGAGGCGATCGCTGAGTCCGAGAAACCCGGTTTTTTGAAAAATCGGGTTTTCTGACAGAACAATAAGAAATGTTACAGAAATCAACGCAAAGTAACAAAATAGGTGAAGGGTCTTTGTTAAAAGTGGTAGAAATTAAAAGAGCTTTCCATCAAAAATAATTAAAATTGACTAATTTGGGAAGTTAGAGATAAAACAGAATATTGATTTATATTAACAAGTCTTAAAAAATATCTGTTAAAAATATGACAAATCGTAACGAAGCGGCGAGATTAGAAGCTCTCCGTCAGTATCAAATTCTTGACACTCCACCAGAAGAAGCTTACGACAGCATTGCTCAGTTAGCTGCTTTTATTTGTGGTGCGCCTATAGTCGTCATCAATTTTATGGATGAAAGCCGTCAGTGGTTTAAGGCAAAAGTAGGTATAGATGTACAAGAAATACCACGTTCCGTGGGGTTTTCTTACCTATGTCAAGACAAACAGGACATGGTGATAGTGAGCGATACTTTTGCAGATGAAGAGTTAGCCAAGAACCCGATAGTTACGTCCTATCCCCATGCGCGGTTTTACGCTGGCTTTCCGCTGATGACTCCTGAAGGCGAGATAGTGGGAACTCTTTGTGTCATGGACCAGGTACCACAGGAATTGAATCAAAAACAAGTAGAAGCGCTTGTGGTTCTCAGCCGTCAAGTTATGAGCCAACTGGAGTTAAGGCGCACGGAAGCATCTTTAATCGAAAGCAAACAACAATTAAAACTAGCACTACAGGCTGCAAAACTTGGTTCTTGGGAACTAGATTTGCAAACAGGTGAGTTGTCTTGCTCCTACCAATGTAAAGCAAATTTTGGTTTATCTCCTGAAGCAGAGTTTTCCTATTCTCAACTGTTTGAATGCATTCATCCTGACGATCGCACCTACGTTCAACAATCAGTACAACAAGCTTTGGCGCAAGGTCAGGATTATGAAGCTGAATACCGAACTATCTGGTCTGATAGCAGCATTCATTGGGTATTAGCACGGGGTAGTGCTACCTACGATACTGATGGTAATGCGATTCGCATGACAGGCGTTACACTTGATATCACAGCTCGCAAACAGGCAGAGGAAGAACGTCAAACACTCCTAGAACGAGAACAACTGGCGCGAGAAAAAAGTGAAGTAGCTCAACGGGAAGCGGAGACAGCGCGGAGTAACACTATCAATATCTTAGAGAGCATTACAGATGCTTTCTATACTTTAGATAAAGACTGGTGTTTTACCTACATAAACCGACAAGCAGAACGCCTTCTCCAAAGAGAGCGGGAAGAATTGATTGGTCAATGTCTGTGGGATGAGTTTCCTGAAGCTGTCGGTTCTAGCTTTTATCGAAAATTTCATAAAGTCGTAACTAAGCAGATAAGCGTTACTTTTGAAGCGTTCTATGCTCCACTGAATAAGTGGTTTGAAATTCATGCATATCCAGCTACCGTTGGTATATCGGTGTATTTCCAAGATATTAGTCAGCGCAAGCAAGCTGAAATTTCTCTCAAAGAAAGTGAGGAGCGCTGGCAATTAGCTCTACGTGGTAATAATGATGGTATCTGGGACTGGAATGTCAGAACAAATGAAGTCTTCTACTCCGTGCGTTGGAAGGAAATGCTGGGATATGAAGACCACGAGATTTCTAACCATGTGGATGAATGGTCAAACCGAGTTCACCCAGACGATTTAGAATGGGTTATGCAAGTGATTCAAGACCATTTTGACCAAAAAACTCCGTTTTATATCAGCGAACATCGAGTCCGGTGCAAAGACGGTTCATATAAATGGATTTTAGATCGAGGGCAGGCGCTTTGGGATGAAGATGACAATGTGGTACGGATGGTAGGTTCCCATACCGATATCACAGAACGGAAGTTGACAGAAGAGGAAATTAAGCGTCAAAACCAGTATTCTCGGCTTTTCTCGGAAATAACCCTGAAAATTCGTCAATCTTTACAATTGGAGGATATCCTTAAAACGACGGTTGCTGAAGTGCAAAAACTGCTTAATGCCGATCGCGTTCTTGTCTTCCGCCTGCATCCAGATGGTTCGGGAACTGTGGAGCAGGAGGCTGTACTTTCCGGTTTTCCTGTAGTGGTAGGACAAAATCTTTACGATCCCTGCTTTAGCTTAGATTACCAAGAGCCGTATCGTCAAGGAAGAGTGAGTGCGATCGCCAATATTGACACAGCAGATATTAAAGATTGCCATAAGGAATTTTTGAGGCAGTTTAGTGTAAAATCTAACCTGGTAGTCCCAATCATACAACGAGAAAACCTCTGGGGTTTGCTGATTGCCCATCAGTGCGATCGCCCCCGCACTTGGAACAATATAGAAATAGACTTATTGAAACAGTTAGCTAACCAAATAGGTATTGCCCTAGACCAAGCGCAACTTTTAGAACAAGAAACCCTCCAACGCCAGGAACTCGCTCGTTCTAATGCTGAACTAGAACGATTTGCTTACGTTGCTTCTCATGACTTGCAAGAACCACTGCGAATGGTTACCAGTTACTTGCAGCTTTTAGAGAGAAGATATAAAGAGAAACTTGATTCCCAAGCACATGAGTTCATAGCCTATGCTGTAGACGGAGCCAGACGAATGCAGACGCTCATCAATGATTTGTTGAGCTACTCCCGTGTTAGTACTCGTGGTCAGCCTTTCAAGCAACTCGATTGCAACTCAATTGTCAACTCCGCATTAAAGAATCTTAAAATTGCCTTGGAAGAAAGTGGAGCTACTGTCACCCGCGATAATTTACCTCAAGTTATGGCGGATACCACGCAACTGACGCAGTTATTTCAAAACTTAATTGCTAATGCGATTAAATTTCGCAGCGAACAACCATTGCAAATCACTATTGAAGTTGAACGTACAGAGGACAAATGGCGATTTGCGGTACGCGATAATGGAATTGGTATAGAACCTCAATATGCTGAGCGGATTTTTGTGATTTTTCAGCGCTTGCATACCAGAGATAAATACCCTGGTACTGGTATTGGGCTGGCAATATGTAAGAAAATCGTGGAACGCCACGGTGGAAACATTTGGGTTGAGTCACAACCACAACAAGGTTCAACATTCTTTTTTACTATTCCCGATAAGGTAGGAAACTAACCGTGAACGCTGAATTATCTACGCCAATTGAGGTTTTGCTAGTAGAAGATAATCCAGGTGATGTGCAATTAACTCGAATCGCCTTGGAAGATAGTAACGTCTCAGTAAACTTAAACGTCGTACCTGATGGCGTAGAAGCTATGGCTTTCTTACGTAAACAAGGACAATACACCACAACCCCATCTCCAGATATTATCCTATTAGACTTAAATTTACCCAAAAAAGATGGTCGAGAAGTGCTAGCAGAAATCAAAGCGGACAACTTACTCAGACGAATACCTGTTGTTGTTTTAACCACCTCTGGTTCTGAAGACGATATTCTCAAAGCCTATAATCTTTGTGCAAACTGTTACATCACCAAACCAGTGGACTTCGACCAATTTGTCAAAATTGTACACTCGATAGAAAGTTTTTGGTTTACCGTGGTCAAACTACCGCCAGAATAGAGAGTGTAGGGTGTAATGTATAGGGTATAGGGTGTAGGGTGTCGGGTGTAGGGGGAGTAATAATAACAATTAGCAATTAGCAATTAGCAATTAGCAATTAGCAATTAGCAATTAGCAATTAACAATTAGCAATTAGCAATTAGCAAATGACTACTATAATGAACGTCTTATTAGTTGAAGATAACCCAGGAGATGTTCGCCTCTTGCAGGAGTTTTTATGGGAAGTCTCCTCTGCTCAGTTCCAGTTACAACAGGCGCAGGAGTTGGATGAAGCGCTAAAAATCTTGACTCGACAGAGTTTTGATGTTATACTATTAGACCTTCTTCTACCAGATAGTCAAGGTTTAGAAACTTTTGTCAAAATTCACCGTCAGGCTCCTGCTATTCCAGTGATTGTGCTGACAGGTTTTGATGATGAAACGTTGGCGATTAATGCTATGCAACAAGGAGCGCAGGATTATTTGGTCAAGGGACAGGTCAATGGTGACTTACTGTTCAGATCGATGCGCTATGCTATGGAACGCCAGCGTACAGAAGAAGCGCTGCGACAGAGTGAGGAACGGTTTCGGGTAGCGCTGAAAAATTCTCCCATTTTTGTATTTAATCAGGATAAGGAATTACTGTATAGCTGGGTTTACAATCCTATTTTTGGATTGTCTGCTGAAGAAATATTGGGGAAGCAGGATTCGGATTTTATTTGTGGTGAAGACGCTGAATATCTCACAAAAATGAAAAGTGAGGTGCTTGCTACGGGTATGGGAACGAGAGAGGAAGTTCCTATTACCACAGTCCAAGGGACTCGATACTACGATTTAACCGTGGAGCCACTATATAATGAGTCGCAAGAAGTCGTAGGAATTACCTGTGCTTGTATCGATATTAGCGAACACAAACTGGCTGAAGAGAAGATTCGCCAACAAGCTGCTTTGCTTGATGTGACTACAGATGCTATTTTTGTAAGAAATTTAAATAACCGCATTTTATTTT
Organism: Scytonema sp. PMC 1070.18; assembly: GCA_035967975.1. Lineage (GTDB taxonomy): Bacteria > Cyanobacteriota > Cyanobacteriia > Cyanobacteriales > Nostocaceae > Scytonema. Next base: position 4,143 of record JAWQFQ010000017.1, on the reverse strand, counting down.
GGAATAAAGGTGCGGAAAATTTGTATGGTTGGCTGGCGGAAGAGGTATACGGTGAGGATGCTAGTTTGTTTTTGTATAGGGAAAAGCCCCCGGAAGAGGATAGGGCTTTTGCGACTGTCATGCGGAAAGGAAAGTGGGAGGGCGATGTTAGTAAAATCACGAAAAACGAGAAAGAAATTTTAGTAGAAAGTCGTTGGACTTTGGTTTATGATGAAGACGGGAAACCCGTATCAATTCTTACTGTAGATACAGACGTTTCTGAGAAAAAACAATTAGAATCGCAGCTGTTTCGTGCTCAACGTTTGGAAAGTATCGGTACCCTAGCAAGCGGTATCGCTCATGATTTAAATAATATATTGACACCTATTCTGGCAGTATCTCAACTTTTACCACTTAAATATCCAAATATTTACGACCAGGATATGCACCTGCTGGAAATTTTAGAAGATAGCGCCAAACGTGGAGCCGATTTGGTAAAGCAAGTTCTATCTTTTGCGCGAGGAGTGGAAGGGAAGCGGATTACTCTGCAACTCAAACATCTAATTAAAGAACTGGTAACAATTCTTAAAGAGACGTTTCCGAAATCTGTAGAAATCCGCACGGATTTAGCGCCAGACTTGTGGATGGTTTCTGGAGATAGTACGCAACTTCATCAGGTACTTATGAACCTTTGTGTGAATGCTCGTGATGCTATGCCTAATGGTGGGACTTTGAGTGTTGCAGCTGCTAATCTATTTGTTGATGAAAACTATGCTCGCATGAACTTGGAAGCTAAAACTGGGGCTTACATTGTAGTTACTGTCACGGATACTGGTGTTGGTATTCCTCCAGAGATTGTAGACAGAATTTTTGAGCCATTTTTCACAACTAAAGAACAAGGTAAAGGTACGGGTTTGGGGCTTTCTACTGTGATTGGGATCGTTAAAAGCCACGGTGGTTTTGTCAATGTCTACAGCGAACCGGGCTCTGGAACTTGCTTTAAAGTTTATTTTCCTGCAGTACAGGAAATAGAATTGGAGTCAGTGCAGGAAACTGAGGTGCTGACAGGAAATGGAGAATTGATTTTAGTTGTTGATGATGAACCCTCAATTCTGGAAATTACTAAAGCTTCTCTAGAAGCGTATAACTATCAAATATTAACAGCAAGTGATGGGATTGAGGCGATCGCAGTCTATGCTCAACATAAGAATGCGATCAGTGCTGTGCTAATTGATATGATGTTACCATCATTGGATGGTTTAACCGCTATCCGTACTATGCAAAAAATCAAGCCTGATGTCAAAATCATTGCTTCTAGTGGGCTTATGTCTAGTAGTAAACTGGCTGCAAGTCTAGAGAGTGGTGTGCATACATTTTTGTCTAAGCCTTATACGGTTAAGGATTTATTGTCTACTTTACAGACGGTGCTTTTAAATGGGGTGTAGAGTGTAGGGTTTAGGGTGTAGGGCTTATCGCTACAATTTACCTTTACTTTCCAAATATTCAAAGTATGGGGCTAGTCGAACATCGTTTGCAGAGATGCTAAAGTATAAAAAAATAATTAATTTTTACAAATCACTACTGATTGACTTTTTAGTACGGTATCCTTGGTTGGGATGAGTAGGTTTATCAGGATATCGTAATTCCAGTTGACCTTTTTTTTGCATCTTGCTTAGATAGCCAAGCCGTAACGTATTGTAAGAACGACCTAATAATTCTTGAAGTTGTTTATGGTTTAAAAATCTGTCTTGGCAAAGCTGGAGAATTGTTACTTCCATAATATCAGTTGGTACCTTGCCCTTATTTCTGACAGGTGCTGCGATCGCTTTTAATGATTCCAAATCATCGGAGCTTAATTCCAAATCATCGGAGCTTGGCTCCAAATCATCGGAGCTTAATTCCAAATCATCGGAGCTTGGCTCCAAATCATCAAAAATCTCTTCTGGTATAATTCCTAACAGCAAATCTTCTGAACTGGTTTTTTCTATAAACTTATAATTTTGAGTTACTAAGTCAACTTCTGCGTTAGGAGGTTCACCTGGAAAAAAATAGAAAGTTCCGCGTGCAATACCGCCAGATTTTAGAAAACCATCCCTAACAAGACCAGACAAAGCCTTTGTTAAATCATGGGGATGAGTCGCACTCATACACTTGAGTCGAGCATGAGTCACTTTCCCCTCAAGAGCTACTGTCACCAAAGCAAGGCGTTGATCATCTGATAATTCCCTGAATGCAACACCAAATCGTTCGTCAAGTTCTCGAAGAGTTTCCTCTGGTAGTAAGTTAACCATGAGCATTGCAAGTAGCGTTTGGTCTGGTTCTACTTCTTCTAGCAAAGCTGGTAGTCGCCAGTGCTGCTGGCTCCAGTTACGGTAAATTTTGGGAATACCTGAACCAGCTTGTTCTCCAATACCCACAAGCTGAAACATTTTTTGTAACTTGCGATTGCGGCAATCACTTGTACCACCCCGCAGGGCATCTTCTAGAGGTAGCCTCATGATGCCAGGGTTCCGAAATACAAACATATCAGGGCGCTTGATAATTTGTATTGGCACTCGCCCCGTATAGTCAGCGTGAATTATTGTGTTAATTAATGCTTCACGTAAAGCTTCATGTACGGGTGTATCATCCACCCGTTTTGCTCCTTTAAGTTTAAAGGGAACTTTGAGGTCTGAAAAAAGTTTTTGGATAACCCGACGGTAAAAATCATACAAATTTCCCGACCATGTTCCATCTGTAGTGACACGATCAACCCAGCGAGCTTCCGTTCTTGGTTCTGGACGTTCTTGGTAATCCACTACATGGTGAGGTACTGCTTCAAGGATTGACGGGAGTTTGCCAAACATTAACAAACCTGCTATCGTTAGTCCTTCTTTTCCTGTTTGGCGATCGCGTAGCCAACCACCAATAGAGCGAAGAAATTCTTGGTCTACGCATGGGAGTTACCTCACAACAGATGATGACTGATGTGAGGAAGTCTCTGAGGAGTGTTGGCTCACTCCCCAGAGAAGCAACAGTTTATGCTCAACAGTCATAGTACAATAAAAGTCACCAATTAGATACCAAAAAGATACCAAATGGTTATAGACTGGTATCATAGTGAAATTTTCATAGCATAATGGTCAAGAAACGCGATCGCAGATTCCCTGTCAATCTACCTATAGTTAAAGAGATTCGCTTATCTCTGTGGGGTCATACCAGAGGTGTGTCAAAGACTCGAATGGCTGAGGCAATTTTGATTGACAGAGTCAGTAATGCTGATAATTGGAATGAAGTTTGTAAAGACCTCAGACAAGAAGCGGCGATTCGTCAAATCACAGTAGAAGAACTGATCAAAGAAATACTCAAAGCAGACGGATACGAAGACTCAATTGATATAGATAATGTAGACTGGTCTTGTTTGCTGAATAATCAGGAACCAGAAATTCAGGAAACAGAAGAGGAAGAAAGTGATACAAGAAATCCTTAGCCCCGAAGCTGATATTTACCAAACACTCCTATTTGTTTTTCTACCTCTAACAAGTAATAGTTTGAGAATTGAGAGACAGCCTACTGCTGTTAACTTACTGTAGTACAGTGATATAATTTTATCCACAGTCAGTACGTAAATTACTATAGGAATCCGGTTTGATTTCTGAAATAACTTGTGTAGGTAGGCAATAGGCAATAGGCAATAGGCAAGAAGATTCTAGAAAATTTAGGTATACTGAGTTTTGTTCAAAAATCAAATAGGAGTCCTATAGATATATTGATTGATATATTCATATGTACATTTGACTGGTTGTTATTGCACTAACTCCATAGTCAATACTGCAATATATCTTGTCACAACTCGCTCTACACCAATATGCCAGTATAATAAATAACTATTTTTAACTGTGGGGGTTACAGGCTGATGTAGCGCGAGTACATATCTAAGTTGAGCATATCAACTCATCAAATAGGTTAGTCTAGTAAGTATAAAAATATCTTATAAAAATAGTGAGGAGTAATAACTTTCTCTCAAGTCAAGTCAATACCCCTATTTACTGTTTTCGGGATACATTGGATTGAGGTGAGAGAAAATTAAGAGAAAACAAGTTGGTTGAGGCGCTACGTTGACATCGTAGTGTGACTTTACCCATAACTTTGCCGCTACTGGAAGCATAACTTTGCCGATATACA
>JAWQFQ010000016.1:218-76082 GCA_035967975.1 Scytonema sp. PMC 1070.18 | reverse complement strand
AAAGTATAGAGAAGTACCCGTATTTACCTAATCATCCCGCATTTATGCAACGCCGTCATCCCTTCTAAAGACCTACAAAATGGCGAAATCTGCATTCCTCATTACCAAGACTCCGAACAAGTTCTCAACTTTCGCTCCCCTTTTCTTAACTCTAATGGTTTGTGTGTCTCTACAAACAAATTTGTGGATGACATCCTTGGTCCTGATGGTGAACCCCTTACAGGTGTAATTGCTGTCTCAGATGAAACGAGCGATCGCATTTACAACCGCCTCAACAAAAAACTTGTATCTATCCTTCCGGAAGCTCAAGGGAAAAATCTCCAATTAGAAGGTATTAAAAATTACCTAGACAAAAATATCAGTAAGCTTGAAACCAGAGAGAAAATCGAGTTTACCAACAAATTTAACGAGTATATTAAAGAACTTCAGACTGCTGGATATAATCTAGAACTCCTACCCCAAGAGTCCGAACAGGAACGCCAAGCACGCGACTACGACGGTGACTGCATTGGATTTGAGCAAGCAAGTAAGTATCCTAACCTCACAGCAGAGGCTCTTGAGCGAAACTTACCCGAAAACGCTTACGACCCAACTATCAAACTTAAGAAACAGTCTTTCTATCGGGAAGACGGTAGCCAGCCTGAGTTTGAAGAAATTGCTATCCACATGAGCGATGGTATTAGCGTTGGTGTTATCAACAATCACCTGACATCTATTGAGGCGCTAGAGTCAGAGATTACCATCCTGAAGAACTTCGGTAGCGAGAAAGACCAAATTGAATACGTACAAGCAGTAGCCAAACACTACGAAGATTTGTTCAAGACAGAAGCTTGGGCAAAGTCTAAGGGTGTAGAAGGTAAGGAAGTTCCTGAGAGGTATCGCGGCTACATAGAGGAGTTTGTCCAAACCGCAAAACAGGAACCTCTTGACCAAGAAACCGCTTTCAAAGCAATGAGCATCAACACCCGAATGTACCGGGAAATGATAGAGTCAGCAGCATTTCAAAACCAAATTGCGGTTGACCTCTTTAAGAGTGCCAAAAAACCAGAGATGGAGATTATCCGTAACAACAGTCGGATTCTCCATCGAGAAGTCAACTACATTCGGGACAAAAAGAAAGATGTTTATATTGAGAGCACCATCCAACCGACGGGATACTCGCCTGTTGAATTACTCATTGCTAAAACCAACCAATACTTTGAGAAAGCCCGTCTTGAATCACGGGAACTCGTTCAGTTTCAAGATTTATTTAAAGGCGTTGAATTTTCTAACCAGCAGCGCTTGCAAGCAACTCTTGCCAAAAAAGAATTTGATGAATCATTCAACCGAGCCAATCAGCTATCCAGACAAAAAGAAACAGAAAAGGGACCCTCTGCAAATATTACCCTTGCTAATGGCGAGCGCATCAGGATCGCTAACCTTCTTCAATATGATAGCGACTTGATTTGGACAGCTAATAAAATCACGTTTAAGCTATCAGAAATACCCGAAGAAAAGCGCAACAGCAGTCAACCACATAAATATCTAGTTCATGCCCAAATTAACGATGAGACAGAGAATGGTAAACCCAAGTTTAGAGCATTAGGAACGCTTGCTAAAGAGCAAGAGAACAACCTAGAAGAGACAGGAATTAGCCTTGGACAGGAAGTCACTTCTAACAAAATCTCCTTCCAGCCAGAACTGAGTGAAGGTCAAATTAAACTTCTTTACCAAAAAGCTTACCAAGCAGCAGAAGAGTTTTATAATTCTATTCCCCCAGACCAGAAACTTGCAATGGCAGCTGCTACCTGGGCTGCATCAACTACCCGTGAAAGTAATAATGAAAAAGGTAGCGATCGCCAAAATAAGGTTTCTAATTTTGTGTTTGCTGCCTTGACTCAAGAAATTCTCGCTCAGTTAGATACACTTAAATTCACTGAGTTTAGTATCACTGGATTTGACCGCAGTAGTCAAGTCTTGAGTGAAAATCAACCCCAAAATATTCGGTTTAACATAGCTGAAAATGGCAAGGATGTCATTGAAATACAGACATTAGATGGTCATTACGAGACTTTTGGGAATATCGAACAGAATAATGCCAGATTGCCCATTGGAACTACATCTGCTGCTAATATTAAAAAAGGGGAAGTATACACTGTCTCTGTAACAGCTAAAGTTCCAGGAACATCAGCAGAAGAATTCACCTTTAAAGTCGGTGAAGTAAATAGGTTTAACAAAACTTCTCAAAGGTTTAACAATGAACCTGCTATGTTAACAATCCAAGAAGTTAAACTGGCTCGAGAAGATTATAGTATTTATATTCAAAATGGTAACAAAGAAGAAAAATTAGGCAACATCGACAAAGAATCGGTCAAAGAGGGCGACGCCCAAGGCTGGTTAAAGCCAGAAACCAGACTTCAACTGAAAGTTCAAACCATCACGACTGGACAAAATGCCTATGCTATAGGAGAAACAACCGATGGTCATCTGTTACGTATTAATATCACCAATTCAAGTTTCAAGACACGAAAAATTAATCAATCGTTTAAAGCTTTAGTCAAAGCTTTTGATAAAAAATACGTTTATGTCGCTAAAATCGGCGACCGACAACTCGGTATTATTGGTCAGCATACCGAACGTCTGGAAGCCGAGACTAAAGGAAATCCACAAAGAAAATGGCAAAGTAAAAAAAGCCTTGTACAAGAACTCATTGAGAAAGGTATTATTAATACTCGTCAAATTTGTACTACTCTCCCTGTACGAATTACCAGTAATGAAAGTACTTGCAAGATAACTATCAATCCAGAAACAGTACAGTATCCTGACCAGTGGATTAAACGCAATCAGCTAATCAAAAAGCAAACTGCTGTATACCAACAGAACGAGAAAAATAACCAAGAAAGCACTCAGAATGTCGCCAGAAGTCAGAATGATATTTTGAATCATGAATTATGTCCTCTGAGTTCTTCTCATCAGATACTTTTTAAAATTAACGAACGTCCTGCAATCATGTTCCAAGACAAAGAACAGAAATTAGTAGGACTGGTAGGATTAGCAATTGATGAACAATTAGCAACCAAAACAAAAAAGTATCTGGAAACAGCAGGAGTCTCATACGAACAGCTTCCCGTGTCACAAGCACGCTTAGAAGCCAAAAAGGGGATGACTGTATTTATGCTGGATGAAAGTACCATCAATGATGAACTAAAACAAAAGTTTATCGACCGTTCTGGTGGTATCAAAAATGCAGACAATCCCGCACAGCCTATCCCAATTATTTCAGAACAGACTGTCTATTTCTATAACCCGAATCAACAGTACAGCTCTGCAGATGGGTTACTCTCAGAAACTAAAGAAGCTATCGGATTGGTTGTTCCCGCTCAAGATAGTATTGCTGTAGCGGCTTGGTTAGAATTGAAGGGTGCTGAAAATGATGTCTTTATTGAAAATAATACAGCGACTTTTATTTTTGGGAAGAATGAAGCACTAACCAAAGAATTAAATGCTTTACTTGGGGAAGCGATCGATATTGGTGGAGTTGAGGGCTTTGAGCGTTACGAACAATTAAGTGCAGAACTCAATCAGAAACTTGAAACTCAGGGAAGTCTGCTATCATCAAATCACACCACCTTAGATAGTGAATATAGACAAACGCTAAAAACCTTACCTAACCGTCCAAAAGAACTTAGTCGGTTAGACGCACCAGTCCCAATTGTTGTTGCTAAACCAATTGCAGAAGAAGTCAAATCAAGCGGACAAGATATTCGCGTACAAGCACAAGCAACGAAAAAACTTGCGTCCAATAGTGGAGACCAAGTTCAAGTAGCTATACTCAAACAAGCCCAGGCTTCTGGTGGAGTCCTTAGCGAACAAACGACAAATCCAGCACAAGCTACTAAAAACGAAGCTATCCAACTTCCATCTGCAAGACTTGCTGACCCTACACGCGCTATCGAAATCTTGGGTAAAATTAGACCGGACAAAATTGAACAGGTGCGATCGCACTTAGAAACGCACCTCAAACCAGTCCTAGAAGAAGACAAATCCAGCTACGCCCCAAGTAGGCAAGTCGCATGGGTTGGTGCAAAATGGGACTTAAAGGAGAAAAACTTCAAGCCCGCTGTACAGGACGATGCGCTAATGCAGTTGGTTAAGCAAGTTTATCCTGATGCGGATATTGTGCTGGTAACTTATTCTGAAAACACCGGGGAAGGGATTAACTACCACCGCGATGACTCCTACGCTGCTATTGAAGCCCGTAGTATCAACATCGGTAATTCTGATTGGGGCTACCGTGCTGCAAAGGAACAAATGGCGTGGACTAAGGAGGAAAATACAGCCGCAACTTACCAGGAGTTTAAACTTGAGTCGGGTACGGTAACGCGCTTCAACTGTAAAAACGAACACGCGGCTATCAACACTGAAGCCGGAAGATGGTCGATTAATATTTGGTCGGTTAAGAATGATTTGGGTAGAGAGAATAGCGATCGCCAAAAGTTTGAAAACTTCCTCGCCTCAAACCAACCCCCTCGTGCAGTCGTTAATAGCAATGATGACCTTACCATCAAGGCTGACGAGTGGACACCAGGGGGAGAGATGAAAGTAGAGCGCAGTTACGCCAACCTCAAAGAAGTTACCCGCAATATATCTTCACACTTTTCAAACCAACCAAGCGTTCAGGAACTCATCTCGATTGGGAGTCAAACTGCGGCGCGTGCTATGAATCCCCAGATTCCAGAAAATCCTACTATATCAGGAAAACCAGTACCAATGGTTTTCCCGCTACATCTGCACGGTGAATCTTCCAAAGTACCAGTCAACACGACTATCGATGCTATGCGTGGGTACGGTAGGGTACATACCACTAGGGGTGTCGATTATCAAAAAACTTATGGTATTAAAGAGGGAGATATTGCGTTAGCCGAAGGCGGGCGCGACAGCGCCATCGCTGTCGGTAAGAATGGCGAACAGGTGGCTTTCCGGGTGGGGAAGCAGTACGAAATAACTCCTCAAATGATTCAAAACCCAGTATACCAGCAAGCCTGGGCAAACTGGGAGAAGCATTCACCTAAAGAACTTATCCAAACCCAAGCGAATAAAAGTAAAGTTTATGGGTTATTTATGGAACCCCTGGGCGATTACGTCAACGGCAAGATTGTTCCATTTCCATCCGTACAAAAACAAACTGCCACATCTATTAATATTAGTCCCGATTCTAAAGATGGGTTGGGAGCAGCACTTGCCAATGCCACTGCACTTGCCAAAGAACAAGGCAAGCTACAAAACGATTACCGAGTTTCTCTTAACAATAACCCAGAAGCAGCCGCTGGAAGGTATGGAGTAGAAACTCACAATCACAAACCCGCTACGCTACCATATGCATCTGCCGAACACGCATTCAACCACCAAAAGCAGCTTCATCCAACGGTTGATGAGTACAAACTGATGGTGCAAGTGCTTCAGGCTAAGCTCGAACAGCATCCGCAGTTAGGTAGTGCGATAGCGAAGCGCTGCGGCGAAGCGCCGAACGCCAAACGTGGAGGAACCGAGTGGTTAGAGAACTGTACGAATATAACCAACGCCCAGGATAAAAAATGGGAAGGCAAGGGTAAAGAATCAGCATTTATCCGCGCCCTTACCGAAGCATATAATAATGTAGTCGAAAAATCACAACAAACAACCATCTCACCTTCTCCATCACCAAAAGTTCAAAGCCAACCAATCAAAGTTATCAGCGGCGGGCAAACTGGTGCTGATATGGGAGCACTCCGAGGCGCAAAGGCATTGGGACTGGTGACTGGAGGAACAGCCGCAGCCGGATGGATGACTGAGAATGGTGCAAATCCCACCCTGCAAGAATATGGACTTGTGGAGGGGGAAAAAGGAGATACAGCAGTCCTTACATACAACAAGCGCACAGTCGAAAACATTCGCAACGCTGACGGTACTGCCATTTTTGGCAATGTCAATAGTCCTGGTAGTCGCCTTACAGTACAAATAGCCCAAAATCTGGGCAAGCCAGTACTGCACGTACCGCTCGACACTGCACTGAACAATCGTCCCGCTGCGGCTCAACAACTCCGTGATTTTGTCGAACAAAACAACATTCAAACTCTCAACATTGCTGGTAATCGAGAAAGCAAAGCACCGGGATTAGAAGCTGCTGTTGCTCAAATCGTACAAATAGGGCTTGCGTACCAGCAGAACAGGGAAAACATTCATAATCCTCCAGATAGATTTGACGCTCAACAAACAGAGAAGCCTGTTATAAATTCCAAAATCACTCCATCAAAAGTTCACACTCAACACTTAGATATCGAACAAGCGCTTGCATCTTCAACAAGCACTTCTAAACAGCAGGTTGGGGTGATGGATGGAATTATCAAGCAGATGAAGGCAAATACCGTGCAAAACCTTCAAGACTGGTATATAGTAGCCCAAAAACTTGGTAAATCGGAAAAGTATCTCAATAGAATTCAGGAGGTAACTGATTCATACATCAAAGAAAATATCAGTCTTGAAAACGCTTTTAAATTCATGGAGAAAGATGTTAAAGAATTAGAAAAAATTAATGAACTAACAAGTCTTGCTCAGCGTGTCGTTAAAACAATTGGGCTGGAAGACTCTAACGGTATTATGTCAGTACAAACTGAAAAATACCAAATCGCCACCAAAGCTCAAAACCAAACTTACTTAGTTAAGGATAAAAATGACAATGTATTGTTATATGTTCAAGAAGGAACAACCCAAATCAACAAAATCGATGAAACCACATTACAAGATTTTCGTTCCATGAACTTAAGAATTGAGAATGCACTGCATAATGTCAAAAAAGATTTAATAGAAAGGTAATTTTTTTATGAAACAACTAGTTGAAATTCCAGCCCCTGGTCATACTATCGCAATGCGAGCTAGTACCCTCAAAGAACTCATCAAACAGCTTAACATTCCTGCTGAGAAATTTGAAGAAGCTGCCAACAATCCTCCTACTGCTGAAGAACAAAAAGAAGCTGCCCTAAAAATAGGATTAGAAATGAATAAAGTGAATGAGATAATGCAAGAGGAAGCGAGAGTAACCTCGGCAGAAATTGAACCAATCAGTTTTGTAAATCTAGCTCAAAAATTCTTTTTAGAAACTGAAGCAACTCAAACCACAGAAGAAGCAACTGAACCTGAGACTCTGACAAACCCTACAAATAAAAATGACGATGATAGCAGTAATCCAGCAGAAGAAAGTCAAGAAGACAAAGAAGAATTTTTGGCTACGCAGTTCCAAATTCAACAATTTGTTGTCCCTGTAATTGCAGACCGCATAAATACCTATGGAAAAGCAGATAAAGACACACAAAGTATCGTTTACAAAAGTGAGGAGTATACTGCCAGTCTAAAATTAGAAAAAGACTCGCAAACCCTCAGCCTTGATAGAAATTCCTCTGAATCAACAGAAATTCAAAAGGCTCTTTTAGCATCTCGTGATAATCACTCAGAAGAATACTCTATCACGATTAATAACCTCACAAAGAGCGAATTTGAGCGTTTTAAGATTTTGTTTCAAGATTTGCAAGTCCGCCGCGAACAGAAACAACAGCAAGTCCAAACTCAGGATTCTGGAAACGAACTCTCGTGAAGGAGGAATTCGTAATTCGGTAATCGTTCACGAGGTAACAAGATAATTTTATTTGGTAGGAATCTTTGCTACTTTAGAGTAAAGAGTCAGCAAAGCTATGCCAAACGTTGAAAAAATCAGTATTGCCTTAACCCCAGAAATGGCGGCTTTTGTCCGCGATGCCGTTGAATCTGGCGAGTATGCCAGCAGTAGCGAAGTCATCCGCGAGGCGTTGCGGGACTGGAAGCAGAAGCGCTTGGTGCAGGAACAGCAGATATCGGAACTGCGTCGCCTCTGGCAGGAGGGGATTGACAGTGGCCCTGGGCAGTATGGCGATATTGAGGCCATTAAGCAGGAAGCCCGTAGACGCTTAGGGCAGACTCAAAGGCAGGAAGGGTAATGTTCATGGGACGCCTTATCCGCACGACGCGAGCCGAAGAAGATTTAATTGAAATTTGGCTATATATTGCCGCTGATAATCCGGTCGCCGCCTCCGAACTGGTTGACCGGATTGAAGCTAAATGCCAAATGCTGGCTGATAGCCCAAAACTTGGTCCAGCACGACCTGATATTGCCCCGGAACTACGATATTCTCCTGTCGGTCGCTACGTGATTCTGTATCGGGAAATTCCTGGTGGCGTCGAGGTGGTGCGGGTGGTTCACGGAGCCAGAGACCTGCCCGGTATCGAGCTATCGTGAATGAGCCGTTAGCGTTTTCTCACGCAAAACAATTAATACGAAGTTGCCAAAGATAGTATCATTTGATGGAAGATAAATAGAGCGCTTATCAACTATGCCACGTTCAAGAATTCAAATTGTGCCGCACTTAGAGTATGCGGAATTGACCCGTCGCTACCGACGGTGTCGAAACGTAGCAGAACGTACACGAAGGGGTAGAGTTGACGAACGTGTCACTAGGGGCAAAGTAGTACAAAAACTGAGTTTGTAGTATGCGACGACATGGCTAAAACCCCATCCGTGACAGGTTAAGAGAATTGCACGGTTGTCAAGGGGGGTAAGTGAGCGTTGAGTACGTTGCTGCCAATTCTGTTGTAATTGAGGCAGTAAATCTTTAAAGACTCGCTCAAATAATTCTGCTGGGAAAACTAAAAACCTTTCGGCGAGTGATTGTTGAGCAATTTTAGTAGCACGGCACCATAACAAATTTTCTCGTGCCAACAAACGATTTAATTCCTGTACGCTTGGTACTTGCCGCCATAGCAGTGTTAATACTGCCGCTACCATCAACGACAGATTAATTATACGGTCTCGTAATCCTAATTGTTTATAGTATTTTTGTTGAGCAGCGATCGCAGGAGTTAATAAAGCAACGAAGCTGTTGGCTAATTACTTCGTTATTGATTGTAAATGTAATCTCAATAATACATTTTTGATAATCTTCTAGCGGGAAGGGAGTAGTTCTACAAATTCATAGCCTGTGTCAGTGCGAGGATTTGATATAACTTTGACTAAGATGGCATCGCCATTGCCTAAACTTCGACTTTGCAGCGCCTGTTGGAGTCCTTCACGGGTACTATTTTGCTGTAAACCTGTAATAATTGCCTTAGTCGCTTTATAAGCCATCGCCGTTCGCCATGTTACAGATCCACCCCAGAGTTTATTAGAATTTGTAACAAATAAGTTATCTGAAGTTGCCTTAGGATACCAAGCTACAATGAGTATCATGCCGTTGATATTGGCTTGCCCATCCTTTAGAGTTTGATTTGTGTAAAGTGTAGAGTTTCCAAATAGATCTAACCGTCGTTGACTGGCTTGATTAGCTTGTGCTAATTCTAGAGCCTTTTTAATTCTGTTTATATGGGGAGCTAAGAACAAGCCATCTGCTCCAGTGTTTACAGCTTGAGAAATGACTGCTTTCGGACTGAAGTTTGAGTCAGAAAAATCGCAATGTGTAGGATTAACGTTGCGACCAGCATCCTGTATTGTGTTCTTGAAGCTATTTACGAAAGACTGGGCTTCGATAGATTTTGAATCAAAACAAATGGCAATATTTTTTTTGGTAGTTCTATTGGTAATGTAATTAGAAAGGGCAACAGCAAGAACATCACTCTTGGGAACAGTGCGGAATATATAGTTGCCAATCTCAAGGTAGTTTAGGGCAAAACTGGTGGGCGAGATCATCACTAACCCTCCCTGTTGATACACTGGCGCAGCGGAGATGGAAGCCTCGTTAGCATTATGTCCCACTACAGCTAAAATATTGGAGTCATTGACAAACTTGGTAGCAATATCTTGAGCTAAGGTAGGGTCATTATTATCATTAGCGATCTCTACCTCTAATGGCAAGCCATTAATGCCATTATCGTGATTTACCTCGTTTTGAGCTTGAGCCACACCGCGCAGTATCTCTTTTGCTACATTCGGGTTATTACCAATGGGTACACTGACAGCAATTTTTAGTTGAGTAACTTGCAGACGAGACTTAGCATTGTTCAAATAGATCAATGCTTCGGGGTCATTTCGACTGTCTTTCAGAGATAAATTGAAGTTTTGAATAGCATTCTGACAATCATCATTAGCAAGTGCTTTAGCCCCAGATTCTTTATGGGGATTTTTATCTTCTTGCACTAAGATTTTATCACCTGAGCTAATATTCTTGTCACTTACATATTGCTTATTAGCACAGAAAGTTATTGGAGGTTTATTAAACATGAAATGCATAAAACTATATACTACAGTACCGCCAATAACTATTCCTACAATTCCAATGCTCAACACCTCTATATGCTGTCTCAAATATCTAATTCTAGAGATTAGATAATTTTTTCTTTCTGGGGTGACCCCATCTTTTTTTTTCGCAATTATGCGAGCTTCAATGGGTTCTACATCTTCATTTCTAAGTCCTAAAATTTGCTGAAGACGTTGCAATTCATTACGAGTATCACTACTTATAGGAAAATTACGTTCTACTTCTTCTACTAAAGCTTGCTCATATTCTTGTAATCTTTTCTGGTATTCTCGGTAAGGTTGTAGAACCTCGTTTTCAATTGCAATAGCATCTTCAGAGGATAGTTTTAACTTATCTTGAAGCTGCTCTAATGCTCTACGACCTATAGGAGAAATCTCACCGTGACGGGAAAAACGTTCAACTTCTTTACGATATTTAAGCTTTGGGTCACCAAGTGGTGCGTTAGCCAGTACGATTGTGTAGCCTTCTCTTATTGGATAGATTTCAGGTCTCATCCTTGGGGCAGCTTCTTGAACTTTCCTTTTGGCATATTCATGCAACTCGTCAACCGTAATTACACCATTGTCATTTGTATCTGCCGCTCCAGTTTCAATGCCTTCAACGAGGTAACGGGTGTAAATTGACAGATCTGATCCCTTTTGCTCAAATGAATACTGAGTTGAAGTTGAAGATGTGAGGACGGCTCTCCCTTCTCCACCCAGTTGATTTATGACATCCACAGAACCATCATCTTTGACTACCATATCCTCAGCAAAAGCTCCACTAAAGCAACAGTCAAGAATTACTACCTGTCGCTTAGAGCGACCTTTGGTACGCATGATCTCCTGGACAAAATTAGCTGGAACTGCTGTTGCTTGAACTAGCCCTCCCTTTTCATTTTTATGAGTGCTGCGAGTAGCAAAGTAAAGTCTACCGCTTTCATCCTTTATGCCATGACCGGAAAAGTAAAGTAGAATTAGGTCATCTCTTTGACGATCTGCAAATAAGGTTTCGATGGCTACCGCCATCTCCTGTTGACCAGGATTAAGCAGCGGTATCACTTTCTCAAAACTGCCCATCTCTGAGTGTTCCAAAACTCCCTTGAGTGCTTGTACATCCAATACAGCTGCTGGGAGAGGGGAAAGACCTGGCTCATACTCACTGACTCCAATCAGCAGTGCCACTTTAGCCATATTTGATTTCCTATACTTATGCTACAAATTTCTCTGCTGCCTGAATAGCTATTAGTAACTCTTGCTGACTGCTAGCTTTGACTTTAAGTTTCTTGCTGTTAGCTTCTACTTCTAGCTCGATTGGTCTACTTCCAAGGCGGTCGCGCAGGTATCCCAGTATAGCCTTAATATTCTTAGCATTAACTTCAGCTGTCAATCTCCCTATTAAAAATCCTCCAAATGCCTTTGCTTCTTCTGGGATATCTTCAACTGCTACGAGTTCAGCACTTTCTACATCCAAATCTTTCATCTCTCGCAGCAGATTTCGCGTGAATTTATCTAGCTCCTCGGCATCAGGATCACTAACGGCAAGCATAAGTTTAACGTTAGATTGATTGGTCATTTTACTCTGAATAGTATTTAATCTTGCTTACGTAATTTTTCTTAATAAGGTTAATAATATCAGGAAAAATTTTTATTTAGGGAAAGTATAAAAAATACAAAAGTGAATTGGTGTTCTAGTACTATTAAGGAACGAAGGTATTTAAGGTTATTCCCTAAATTACCAACTTATAACCGAAAGCTGGTAAAACGAGAAAAATCTGGCTGCGCTGGCGGTAAGGGTAAAGTTAAATCCCCCAAATAATCTTCAGTTTTCAGGAACACCCAACTTTGTAGGACGAGCACATGAACTGACTATCTTGCATGAAAAGTTTCAAAGAACAGGTGCTGTAGCTAGTATATAGCCACTGATATATAGGGCTCGGAAGCGCCTCTGGTCTTTGTCCTGCGATCGCCCAAGGGAGGCGCACAATTGGTTGTAGTCCCAGAAGTGCCTCAGGAAAGTGTCCACACTTCCACCTGCTTGTGGGGAAACAGCCAACGCGTTAAACGTACAAATTCTGTCAACTCAAGCTTAAAGGCTAGTCTTTGTTCGCGCCGTGGCACTTTTTGTATGTAGCGGATGTGGTTGTTGCAGTGTAAACCCTAATCTTTTCAGATATCCCCACGCTGTTGTCCGATGTACTTTAACACCAAAATATTGTTGAATCAGCTCTCCAACTTTCGGTCCACTCCACAACCCACCATCATCAGGTGGTAGGGTGCAAGCGTTCAAATAGTTGCTGTTGTTGCTTGGGTGTTAACGCTCGTGCTTTTCCACCTGGTTGCTCTACATATGCATCAACCAGTCCCATTGGACCAAAATCATTGTAACGACGAGCTATTTTCCTCACCCAAGCCGCACTTAAGCCTGTAATAGAAGCCACTTGCTCTGCTTTCATTGGGTTTGTTGGTCGGCGAGCGCAGGCGGATCACAAGCCTTCGTGTACGTTCTGCTCCGTTTCGACACCGTCGGTAGCGACGGGTCAATTCCGCATACTCCAAGTGCGGCACAATTTGAATTCTTGAACGTGGCATAGTTGATAGCGCTCTATTTATCTTCCATCAAATGATACTATCTTTGGCAACTTCGTATAACATCGTTAAGAGAACGTTCCTCAGCAACAAGCTTCTAATAATACAGCTGATCAGTAGCGCCCATCCTCGAAATACTTTTGTAGGGATAGAGTTTTCCAAAACGATTGTTATCCTCATCCCTACAACCTACTTTTTGTTAAATTAATCCGGTAATCAAGCCCATAAAAAAGGCTATAAATCCAAAAATCAGCCTTTTATTAAAACTAAGATAATTCTTAGGACAGATGACTATTGCAACAGTAAAATAGTAAAGTGACGTAGTAAAGTCAAAAAGACTTGTTGGGTTAACAGGCAAGGTACCTAATCCAACAAAACATAGCATCCCTATCAAAGACCAAACGACAATTGTTTCTACCCACTGTAAGAATTTATCGTACTTCATAAAAGCTTCTGTTTCACTCCATAAATTCATTTACTTAAAACTATCAAGCTAGAATTTTATCATCAAGTCATCTCCTACATAAATACTTAATAAAAACTCCAAAAAATCTGAGATATTTAAAATGTTTATAAATTTCCCTCCTGAAGAGAATTTAGCGATCTATCTTAGATAAAGAGGAAAATACTGAAAAAAACAAATCTACTATGAAATCCATCAGTGTTGTTATCATTGAAAATGAAACCATATGTAGACTTGGTGTGGCTACAATACTATCTGAAACTGGTAAAATCCATGTGTGTGGTCTTGCCAAATACGGAAAAGAAGGACTAGAAATTGTCGATCGAGAACAGCCAGACGTTGTGGTCGTAAATCTTGACTTACCCGATGTCAGTGGAATTGATGTTATCAGTACAATTAAGCAAAGACATCAATCAATAAAAATTGTTGTCATGACTGCTATTTGCGATCGCGATACTGTTAACGCAGCAATTAGTCATGGCGCAGACTGCTACTACTGTAGAAATAGCGTTAGGGAAGAAGTCGGAGAAAGATTGGTTGAAGCTGTTATGGCTGCTTCAAATAACAAATCATGGATTGACCCAACAATACATCACATCCTAATTGAAAGCTTCAGGTCAAAAGACTCTTACGAAAACAATCGACTTGATTTACTAAGTGAATTCTCAAAGAGAGAAATAACAGTTCTCAAATTAACCGCCGAAGGTATAAAAAACGATGAAATTGCAAACAGGATGTATGTATCCGAAGGCACAGTACGTTCCTATATGCATAGCCTATTCACCAAGCTTGGGGTCAACGACAAACTAAACGCTGTCCGCAAAGGAATTCATATCGGAATTCTAACTTTCAAAGACATGAAAGTTGAACAAGAAATGACTCAACCAACCCGCAAAAAGGTCAAACCCAACCGAAAAAGTCAGGACAATAGAACAAAAGCAAGTTATGAAGGAGAAAAAGGATGGGCTATGTAAAAGAAAGGCAGACAGTTGTCTTCAGCAGAGATGCCTTTCCTTAATCAATAGCAATGATACAGCCGCCTGCATACTGCTTCTGCAAGCGACAAGTTTTAATGATAGCCGCGTTTTTCATGTAAATACTACGCGCTAATTGACCTTCATCTGATTTAGCCCAATCTAAAAGCTTTTTATCTTCGGGTTGTAAGGTAACATCAGTAGCAGACTGAAAAGTTCCACTTCCAGCGACAAGCTTATGTGTAAAAACACCAATTGCAGTTCCCAAAGCCAGCACAAAACCTAGTAAACCTGCTACTTGCGCTAATCTCAAATTACTGATCCTCAGTTGTGGCAAACTTTTGCTGTCTTGCTTGGCAGTTTCAACCAACTCCTTCGCAGCCTCCGCGATCGCACTTTTTTGTTGCTGTACAGCCACTCTAGAAGCAGTGTTCAACTTGTCGTCCACCATTTCCGTCCAGCCTACTACAACCGAGTCGAGCTTACCTGGTAGCTGCTCCAGGGCAAACTGGGTTGTTCCTAACTCTGCATACAAGTTAAACAAAGGGTCGTCGGGTCGAATGCCTAACTTCAGTATCCAATCCGTAACTTCAGCTTTTTTTTCTTCAGTATAGGTGGCAACAAGTTTTTCAACAACTTTTGTGATGCTAGTCATAAGTCAAAAAGAAGGGTTTAAGGTTGATGCGGTTCGGATAAGCAGGGAAAGCAGGGGTAGAAAAATCAGTTTTTTCTCTCCCCCTGAAAGACTTGTGGGATGATAAGCATTTCTATCTTCTGATGCCTAACTTAGAGGTTGTTTAAAAAGTGGTTGGCTGTAATTTTAGGCACTTATTGATCCCCCCTAGCCCCCCTTAAAAAGGGGGGAAAATACTCTAACGGTCCCCTTTTTAAGGGGGATAATGGTGGATCTTGAATATGATTGCTACTGATGAAAGAACTTTTCAAACATCCTCTTAGCGCTAACTGCTTCATCAAAGGACTGAAATTTACCATATCTCTGACTCTTCAGTTAAATCAAGATGAGACGGAATTTGCATACTTGCACTAGAAGACACGAATTCTGTGCGAGTATGACTCAAACCTAAATAGTTAGAAGCAATACCGTTAGAAATGACAGAGCTATGGAAATCTTCCATCCAGTTAAACACCATTGAACGCTGAATCATGTTCAATGGCGAGTTAGGTTTGATTGCTTGAGCATAGGGTAAAGATATTTCCTCAAGCAACTGATAACATTCGTTATGCAACGCACCTAAAACCAATTCCAAACCGTTTAATTTTTGGAGTTCGGCTTGGAGTCGGCTGCCATCATAATACCGAAATTCTTTACCAAAGTAGTAATTTTTGACAATTGCATAATCAACGCGATCGCCAAAGTACTGACATAAATCCTGAAGATATTCCTCAACGCAATCTTTCCGATGGGATATGGGGTGTAAGAAAGTAACACTGTATCCCAAGTCATTAAGATTTTCTATCAATGAGACATCCTTCTCAAAAAACTTGAATTCCGGTAAGTTTTGACCGGGCATATCAGTCAAGACCACTTCAATGTCGTGAAACATCTCTAAGTCGAGTAACAGCCTGTCTGAATCACCCCTACAGAAACCCAAGTGGTTTATATCAAAACCTTGATGTTGATACATCGATAACTTATTGCGATGCCCGTGATAGAAAACCAGTGGATTAATTTGATTTTTCAAGTACAATTCTATGAGAAGCCTAGAAACCGTGGACTTACCGACACGAGCATCGCCAACTGTAATTACGAATCGTTTATTCATGAAAACTAAGTAGCATGTTTATTAAGCTTCTTGTTTTTCTTTAATAGGAACATTTGTTTGAGACTTTTCTTTTTCTTCTTTTTCAACTTTCTTAGTCTCTGCTATCATCTTGTTATAATAACCAGGAATTGGCTTTTGATTGAGACCTAATAGGTGAAAAGCTGGCTTAATTTCCTCTTCAAACTCAGAAATCCAACGCCCTACTCTAGCTCTAATCGCAATATTTGTTTCTGGATGAGTCAGCGCATCATTAAATGTCAAATGATGCCGATCTATAAAATCATATGACTGGTAAAATAGGTCTGGCATCATGATTTCTACTAAACCTTTTGATAACAGTGTCTCACGTATTTCTGAGTTATCATAACGCTCAAACTTGTCTTGCTCACCGTGAAACAGATTCTTGACGACAACATAGTCTACTTGGTCTTTACAGAGATCGTGTAGTCCTTCTAAGACAGTAACTGAGTCGAGAACTCTGCTGATAACAGAAACTATTGTCACTCGACAATTAATCTCTTTTTCTTTTAACATTTCAAAAAATGTTAATTCTTGAACATATTTTTCAAAAAAACCACCCGATTGAGCAGGTAAGTCAATCAAAAATATTGGGTATTTTTTTTCCCGGTCTATATCAATCAACAACTTATCCGCTTGACCCTTGCGAAAAATGTCAACGTAACGCATCAAAAACTTATACTTGTCCTGATAATGTCTAGCTAATTGAGGATTGCGCTGGTCTGCTTCATAGGCAAGACACGCTAAATCTTTATTAATGTAAAGTTGTAACAACCCTCGTGCGAAGGTACTTTTGCCTACACCCCCTTTATCACCTGTAACGATCGCTAATCGACGCTGAGATTGATGATTAGTCGAAAGAGAGGAATTTTTGTTATTGTTCTTGTCAGACATTTTTTCACCCTTGTAATTAGATAATTTCTGATAAAAGAGTTGACAACCAGTTAAGATAAGAAACTTTCAAAGATGAAGCTAATTGATTATCTAAACTTCCCGTCAAGCCACACAAATCAAGCGCTTGTAGAAAAACACCTCCTTCCAAAACCCGTAGTATCGGAAAGGGCAATCGCTTCTTTAAATAGGAAAAGACTAGAGCTATATCCAGTTCTTGCGCCAAAAACAAGTTATCTGCATCAGTCACAAACGTAAAGTACAAATCGAAGTAAGAAATATTAACGTTCTCTAACACTAGCTGGCAGCAATCTAGATAACGCTTACGCAAGAGCTGATTTGACAAATTAGCATCAGCATTAGACAAAGAGGGAATACCAACTCCTTTGTACAAAAAACTCAAATAAACAGCTTCTAATATTCCTAAACTTAAACTTTCATCCCGTTGATGATAATCTTGAATAGCTGGTACAAGCGTTGGTGGCGCACCAATCAAAGAAAACCGCGATTTTAGATACATCTCTGAAAGCGGTAATAACTGAGAGTTGGTGATAATATTAAACCAGTGGAGCGAATTCAGCTTAGTTACAATCAGTTCTGATACAGCCAATCGGTCAGTAGCTAAATTCACATGATGAACTGGTACAATTTTAGTTGAATGAGTATTTGATTGTATTGTTGAAACTTGGCTAATATGATTATTTGCTTTCTCCTTTAAATGACTGCTAGGCGCAATATCTTTACGCAGCCAGCGTACAAACTCACGATGTTTTTCGTAACCAAACAAGTTAAAAACATACTTCAGTGCTAACCAGCATAAAGTATCAACTTCCTGTAAGTTACTATTATTCTTTGAGTATACATGACGCTTGCGCCTTAATTTTAATGGTAATATTTCCACAAGTGACCGTACCCCAAAATCAATACCTGTAGGACAAACAAGCATTAATATATCTTCGGCAAGAAATTCAATTCCTGTTTCAATATCTAGAAGCTTGATAGAGTTGTCCTGAAACTGAACTGTCCGAAGCCAATAAATACTTCTCATTACCTCCAAGCCTAGCTATTCTGCTCACACACGTTTAGCTTTTAGTATCTACTGTCTTATTCAAAAAGCCAATCAACAAAATTCTGATATTTACTCAACATTAGTTGATTATGTAAATTAGTCTTAATTTCATTTGATGAGTCCTCCCTCGCAAGGCAGAAGGTAAGTGATTAGTGGCAAAGGACAGTGGCTCTCTTCCCTTCAAGAGATGGACTTTCCCGCCGCCAATTGTGACTCAGGTTTATCTACAATAAATTTTTAAATAACCTTGTTCAAAAGTTCATAGAAAGCACACGAATTCTTATCAAAGAATACGTAAAAATTTATAATATCAGCAAAAAAAATAAAGCTAGATTGAAATTACAAAAAAAGGCAGAGAGCAGAAGGCTGGAAGTATCAATAGCAACTGGGGTTGTGAGTATAAAGCCCATTTAAAAAAAAGACACAAGCAGGATTGCTTGTAGCGATGTACAAAGTGTCACATTTTAAGTCTCACGCCTATAAGCGTTGCGTCCTTCTGCTTCCCGTCTTCAGGATAGCTGCCTTCTGAATGATTGTAAGTATTTACCAGGTCAGGAAATGAAAAAACGTATAAAACTTTTCGGCATCTCCTGCTTTCTACTTTTAACGGGCTACGCTAGTATACAAAGTGCATGGTCTGAAGCCACTTTAAAAGTTCCTGTTTACAACGTAAAGTGGAAAGTATGCAATGTCTTGAATCCGTACAATATTAGTCAAAGAACTTGTTTGCAAAACAAAGAGGTTCTTCTTGTTTGGGCTGATAAAATAACCCCTCAAGATGTGAAATTAGTCAAAAAACGTAGCTTTATTAGCGGTGTCCAAAACTATCTGTTTGTTCGTTCCAAAGGATGTATCAACAACTACCCTGGTTCTGAAGATTTTTACTACACCGATGTCGTCTTCCAAATGGGAGATATCAGGAAAGAAAGTACATTGCCCAAACCTGTAGTCACGATTGCACCTAGCCAACTCCCAAACCGAGAAGCAGTCATTGAAGTTGCACGTGCCTTTCGCCTTGCTCGTTCCCCTAAATTACAGGTAGGCACCACTGGAAAATGTTTGTCACTATCTCAGTGGACAAAATTCCGTAAAAATCAGGGCATGGATTAAAATACCCGAAAAGGAAAAAGTTTATCTTCGCTTCTCGTCAAAACCACAGCAAACACTAACGTGTCACTCAAGTTGGACAAATTAGAGTTGCATAAAATGAATCCTCGTAGCAAGTATAAAGTAAAAACTGACCAAAACCCAACAGAATCTGCACCGCAAACTCAACAAGTTAACGAGGCTGATTACTACAACGCCTGTGCAGATTTAGCTCAAGAAAGGTCAGACTATTTCCATTTGCAGTACAGCTACTAAACTCCATCTCCCTCAAGTCATCCATTCATGTCAACCGCCAGTCTTCTGTTACTGAAGACTGGTTTTTCATTAGGAGTAAATCATGACTCAAACATTTGAAAAAGAAATTAACCAACTTACTCTCAAAGAACTATCCCTTGATGCTGCCAACCTATGGAGACAGATTGAAGAAGCAACTGAGTTAGGCGAAGAAGGCAAAGTTGAAGAACTTCTTCAGGGCTTTTTAGCAATTACCGATGGGATTGAAAATAAAATTGATGCGATTGTTTGGGTTGTCGATCAGCTAACCGTGGATATTGAAACTTGGGAGGAAAGAAAAGCGCGAGTTGTCGAACTCCATGACCAAGTTATCAAAAGACGCAAAACTCAACTTGAGGGAATCAAGCGCACATTAATCTATCTACATCAAATAGGGCTTATAAATGATAGAAGCATTGGTAAAGAAAGAGAAATCGAAATTAGGGATAACCCGCCTAAAGTGGCTAATTTAATAGTAGATGTAGACGATGAAGACTTTCCTGATGATTTTAGAATCGTCAAGTATCAGGCTAATAACACTGCCATCATAAATGCTTATAAATCTGGTAGGGATGTCAGCACAATCGCCGAAATCACTACTGGGAAACACGTAAGATTTAAAGTGCGATCGGGAGGGAAAGTACGCAACAAGAAAAACCGCAGCTAAGGCAGACGCCTCTTAAAGAGTTAAGCCCTAAACTAAAATTTGGGCTTAACTTATGAAATTTATTTCTTGGCTCTATCCTTTGCAGTATTGAGAGTAGCACAACTTATTATTTAAGTTGTGTTTATTTCTTTTTAGATAAAATTAAGTCATGAATACAAAACTGCATTAGCTGACGCTCAATATAAATAGAAAGCTGGTACATCGCTTCATAAAACAGCCAGCCGCTAATAATTAATAGGAGTAAAAACAATGGAATTAGCACAAACTATCTTAACAGAAATACTCTCCATTCTTATCTATGGATTTTCTACATTGTTCATCTGGCAATTCACCTTAGAATTATCTATCGCTTTTCAGAAACACTGCGATCGGAATCCCCAAGCGTTAAACACAACAGTAGCAACCAAAACAATCACAGAGTCAACCACAAACCCCGTTAGAGAAACCACTCCAGAAACAATTATAGAAACAATCGTAGAACAAATTTCAGAAACAGCTACTACAGAAACAAGCAAACCACCAACAATTAAACAGTTAAGAAGAAGATGTTCGCAAGCGGGAATCAAATGGAGCTATGCTATTCAAAAACCAGAATTAGGCAAGAAAAGACATCTTAACCGAGAGGAGATGTTAACAGCTTTAACACACATTCAACAGTCGGCATAACAATTATTACTGCTAGTCAAAGAAACAGATTGCCAGTAGAACGCTCATTATCAAAACATTTACAAGAGTAAAAACAATGAATCTAGGAGATATTGTCCAACTGAAACAACCTTATAAACCTTCTAGTTACGAGGAGCAGTGTTACGAAATAATCTTACAACTCAACGTGCATCTGCCACCAGCCACCATCTTGGAAATTTACAAAAATTGGTCGGGATTCACTCACGGCATTATTGTTCAAATTATCAATAGAGATTTAGATAATAAGCCAACTTCTGTGAGTCTTCATCTTTACAATCCAGAAATGGGACTAATATACTTGGCTTGTCCCGATCGTCATCCCATTCCTACTTACGTGGTTTTCCAAACTCAAGAACTAGAACTCGTAAAAATCTCTACGGAGACTGGATATTTGACCGAACAAGAAAAACACGCTTGAGATATTGTAGAAAAACTTAAAGAACTTCTTGAAGGTAGCATTATGCTGCCTTTAATTTTTCTTAAATTTGACGAAATTCTAGTCTTAGTCATATACTAAAATGCAGAGAAATGGTAAATACAGTCAAAAAAAATGGAAGCATTTTCCGAAAAAGAATTATTAGCGATCGCTTTGGCACTAAAAGATATAAGATTCCCTGACCAAAGACTATTTAGCCTAGAAGTCAAATATGGAATTGCTTTTAACGAAAAAGAGTATGAAAAATATGAAGTAGATGATGCGGAACTTGAGCAAAAAATAAGCCGACTAAGAGAAAATGAGCCAGCAGAGTTTGAAAAGCTGTATCTGACAATGGAGAAATTTTGGGAAGGCGAAGTCGTCAGTCCCGAAGAACGTTTAAGAGAACTTAAGCTAGTTCCCGTGTAGACAATTGGTATCTTGTTTTGCTATTTTACTGGTATTACGATGCTCATTGTTTGCTCTTGCTAAAATCGTGATTTTGTAGTGGTTTGGGATCGCCTTGGCAAATAAAAGCACCCCAGTAATATGGATTCGCATACTTTTCCTTCATTTATAATTGCAGGTCGCAACATCTATCGGCGGCGCGAAAATCCCAAATTTGATTTCCTGAAAGTAATATATGGCAAGAAATTACGCGCTACAAGTGGCAGAATGCTCAACAGTTCTGCCAACAGCGGGTGTCACGGGTTAGACATTTAAGTAGAGGAGCGTTTTTTTGTGGCTTTCTTCACCACGGAAGGTGTCACAGCCATGACTAATAAGTAGGAAGCCCATGATGCTAGACAGCCAGGAGCCGGATTCAGATGGACAATCGAAAAACATTACCAAAGAGCAGCAGGAGGAGTTGTTTGCAAGAGCAAAGGAAGCCGCAGCTACAGGTGACCCAAGGAGAATGCTTGAGTATTTGTATCTTAGCGGCGTCCTTGACGGTCTTACAAGGCAAATCGCGACCAAGTGGCGAGCGCTCTCACGCGACGAAGTAGATGATATCGTGGCTGAAGCTGTTGACGTTCTCTATGGAGCAATTCGCGATCGCAAAAAGGTTGATAACTTGGTTACCTACTTGTGGAAGACCTCTGACCACAAAGCTTGCGATTATTACCGCATACGCCAAAACCAGAAACCCCTTACCCCTAAAGACTTGGAACAGATTGCAGACCCGTCCACTGAATCTTCTGACAGTCTTGAGAATTCCAAACCAGAACTGGATTGGGAGGAAAGGAGAACGCAAGCCATTACCATAGCTCGCTCCCTACTACCAAGGTTGGGTCAGCACAACGTCCAAAACGTTATGACTTATATACTTGATGCACTCTTAGCGGATTGTGTGGACATATCGAACATTGAGATATCTTCGGCATTAGGGCTGAGTCCAGATGTAGTCCGTCAGTCAAAAAAAAGAGGATTCGACCGATTGGAAAGGATTGTTCGTGAGGAGGGATTAGCATCACAGGTAAACGATGTTGCCAACCTGAAGCGTCGTTGCTCCGAGCAACTTGACGAAGACGAGCATGAATTGGTATAACCCGAAGAGATTACAGAAAATGATACAAAAAACAAACATTAGCAAAGACATCCGACAGTCGATAAAGGCGTTAATTGAAGAAGCTCGCCGCATCTCAGCAGACGTAGCAGAAGTTGTGGAAGAGATTTTGCAACAGGGCAAAGAAAATCCCCTTGCGCCGGACGAAGCGTCTGTGCTTCTAACAAAGGTGATTAACGTTTTGAAGCATAGCGCTAGCAAGAGGGGAGATGAAACTGCTAGCAAGTCTTTGGAAGGTGACATCAATCAAATAGTTGAACAAATGATTCAAATCCGGGATCAAGTCATGGGAGACACTATTGAAGCAAGCACTCAAGTTAAGAAACTTGAACTCGTTGCCTACAATGGCATTACATCGGAACCAGTTCTCCCAACACCTTGTTTCCAAGGCAAATCAATACCGATGTATTCAGGTTTTGTCAAAACTATTGACGTCCATCTCTGGGACGAGAACGACCGACTAGATACCCACTTAGGGCAGTTCCGTCAAAAGAACGGTCGTGACCCAAACCCAGAGGAACTCTTGGATATTATGCTCAGCAAGATGGAACTGCCCGGTATTCCCGACGACAAAAAGGACGATCAATTTGAGATTATTCAACTAGCAAGAAGTATAGCAGTTAATGGGGTTCGCAAACCTCCAATTTTAGACATAGACGGCACTCTTTTGGACGGAAACCGTCGCATAGCAGCTTGTTACTACATCCGGAGTAGCGATGAGTTCGACTCAGAACAGAAGCGGCGGGTAGAGTACATTCAAGTCTGGCAGCTTACCGAACATGCCACGGATGACGATCGGAAAGCAGTAGTCGTTTCACTTAACTTTGAATCTGATTGCAAGCTGAACTGGCCTGATTACATCAAGGCGAGGAAAGTTTATGAAGAATGGGAAGCTATGCTAACACTAGAGATGAGGTTACCGGGTCGCCAGCGACAGGCTGAGATGAAGCGTGAACTCTCCATGAAGTTTGCACTTGGTCCTGATACGGGTACAGTCAATCGATACTTGAAAATGGTAGAGTGGGTTGTTGACTTCGAGGATTATTACATCAATGAAAAGAAGCGAGACCCCTACGAAGTTAAGCACCGAGCCGATAAGTATTTCCAGTATTTCAATGAACTTAATAGGGGAGGAACTACGCCAGGGGGGGTGGCGTTTGCCCTTAACCAAGACGAGGGATTAAAGCACACTGTGTTCGACCTGATCTACGATGGCAAGTTAAGGAATGCCCAACAAATTCGCTCCCTGAAACAAACCTTTTATAACCAAGAATCTCGTGAATTATTGGCGCGGGCGCGGAATGAAAGCGATCCAGATTTGGCTGACGATTATATTGAAGATGCAATTACTATTGCCCGCAGCCAACGTGCCGAAACGCGGGAGATGGGAGCGAATACTCGGATTGAATCTTTTGTCAAATGGCTTGAGGAAGTACCCCCTAGAGCTTTCCGCGACCAGATTGCGCCGGAGAACCTTCAGGGCTTAGTACGTGCCTTAAAGCTTGTAGAACCGATGGTTGCAGAAATTTTACGGGAAAAGGGCGTTGAGGTATAAGGAAGAAATGGTTGAAACTATCACTGCTGATGTCCGGGTATCAGACTTGTTGGAGCGCCTAGTGATTACCCCCAGACGCTCCACAGATTACCATGCATTGAGTGGTGTACTTAAAAATGCTCTCCCACAAGTCAGAGTACACCGTTCGGCTGACGGGGTCTCGATAGCGGCTCAGGATGTTAGCGCACTCCTTGATGCTGAAGTTGCGGCTGACCTTCGGTGGAGTGCTGAAGCAAAACTCTTCGTGGAAAACAGGATTCGCGTTAGGCGAGTTCATCAACAACTATATGAAAAGGTCAGCAGAATCCGCGTTGGCGGTCGAGACGTGGCAAACACTTACCTCGTTGACATTGAAGGGCTGGACGTTCTGGACGACCATCAGTGGGTGAACGTCGCTGCCATGACGTTACCAGAGGGTTACGGGTTGTGTGTGTTTGACGAGCAAGGAGCTGGCAAGACTGTTACTTTAATCTTCGCCTTTGACGTACTTGTAGCCAGAGACCAGGTGGACTTCGCGCTTATCGTTGCACCAAAGAGTATGGTACCTGAATGGCCACGTGACTTTGTGCGGTTCAAGAACGACCTTTATAAAGTCAAAATTGTAAGTGGCACCCGCAAGCAAAAGCGTACAGCCATTGGGTCTGGAGCCGACGTACTCATCACCAACTTTGAGACGGCTATTTCTATGGAGGATGAGCTACGGGCGTTACTCCGTTCTTACCAGGGACGTGGGATGTTAGTTGTAGACGAGTCATTCTACATCAAGAATCTGGACGCTAAAAGGACTCAAGCCTTACGACGACTTCGTGAATGGTGCGAGCGAGCGTTCGTACTCTGTGGTACCCCAGCCCCCAACGCTCCTCAAGACCTGATCCAGCAGTTTAACATTGTGGATTTTGGTATAACATTTTACGGGATAAATATTCCGGATGACCGTGGAGAAGCTCTTCTGGTTGTTCAACAAGCTATCGAAAAACGGGGTCTTTTTGTTCGTCACCTCAAAACTGATGTACTTCCAGACCTCCCTGTTAAAAGTTTCCATCGTATCCTTGTACCTTTACAACCTGAACAGAGGAGGGTATATGCAGCTGCTTTGAGAAACCTGCTTCTCGACCTGCGTTCTACTGACGATAAGACATTCCAACGACAACTGACTTCTTTTCTGGCTCGGCGCAGCGCTCTACTCCAAATATGTTCAAACCCAGTTTCTATTGTAGAAGGATACACAGAGCTACCGGCGAAGCTGTACGCGCTTGACAGCATTCTTGAGGAAGCTATTACCCGAAAGGGCGAAAAAGTCGTTTTGTGGTCTTTCTACACGGCATCCCTCAATGCCATAATTACCCGATACAGCCACTTTAATCTAGTAAGGTACGATGGAACAGTCAGCGATGTTGCAGAGCGGCGAGAGGCAGTGCGTAAGTTCCAAGAAAACGACGATACAATGTTGTTTGTCGGCAATCCAGCTGCAGCAGGTGCAGGACTTACCCTCCATAGGGCACGCTTGGCAATATATGAGTCCATGTCTAACCAGGCAGCTCACTATTTGCAGAGCTTAGACCGTATCCACAGGAGAGGTCAGACACGGGATGTGGAGTACCTAATTCTCTTATGCGATCAAACTATTGAGATTGAGGAGTATGAACGCCTGACCAGAAAAGAATGCGCTGCACAGGCGCTCCTGAAAGATCGGGTTGAGGAACCTATAACTAGGGAGACAATGCTAAGGGAAGTGAGCGCTGCTTACCAGTTGCTCGAAAAGGAAAAGTGAACCAAGGGGCGAATCCCCCTTATCCAGAGTATCCACTTCAAATGGTTCTTCATCTTTGACCTGAACAATTGGAGGCTGAATTCGAGATGCGGTACATTACTTCTTTTGAGCGAATTGGGTTTCAAAAAGGAATTGAGCTTGCGCCAAAATCAGATAAGGCAGTATGAGGTTGAGCCGAGATAGCTGCATTTTCGGAAATTAATGCTAGAAACTGTTGCCCTACTTGAGTTTGAGAATTTGCTACTGTCTTGTACGCAACAGCATGGTAGGTGACGAAAAATCAAGCATTTCCAGCCTCTATTTCCGTTCTCGTTCGGATCTCAGCTCAACCTCATCCATAATTCCTTTGAAACCTTACCCAGTCCGGTATTAATTCCTCTCTCCTTTCAAAAATGAGCGAACGTACAGTTAAGACGGTGGGGAATTCCTTGGTATACGCGGTGACGGGGTAGCTAGTAGGGATTGGGAGATGGGATTAGGTGTTGCGGCTTGCAACACCTAGAGAGATGGATTCTAGATTCGTTTGGGTTCTCCGGTTGGTTTGGTTGTGGGAGTAGGTTTTGTGGATGGTGAGCTTGGAGTGACAGGTTGTACTGTAGGTGAAGGTATTGGGGAAGTTGAAGACTGCTTTTTCAAGTATTCCAACACACCTACAATCCCACTACTACCTAGAAGAAGTGTGATGAGCGGTATGAGCACATACTGTATCCACCATTTGAGGTTTGTTGTCCTTGGCACGGAATCATCAAAAATTGCATCTCTAGTTTTTAGTTCGCGCTTTGTTTCTTCTGTAAGTCCTGTGCTGCCTTTGAATAAAGTACCTTGGACATTCGCTCCACTCAAATTAACCCCACTCAGCTTAGTATATTGTAAATTTGCATCCCGTAAATCAGCCCCACGTAAACTAGCATTAGTGAGGTCGGTGCCACAGAGTTGAGCGTTCTGCAACTTAGCACCGTTGAGGATACAGCCCCTCAAATCACTGCCATTAATTTGTGTGCCTGTAAGTATATAGTGAGAAAGGTCTTGGTTTTTGTGATCGCAACCATTCCAGTCTTGATATGAGAAGTCATTAGAAGTCATGGTTTGGGTTTTCCTTCTTCTTATTTGTGCGAACAGGTCAACCCGCAACTCCTCAATAAAATTACAAAGCCATAACATGATGATGGAAGTTAAACTTGCTCATAAATGCTTAACACAGCTAAGTTAGCTATGTTAGTGTGGAAGTAGTACATTTCATTTATGGCTTGGCTCTGTAACTTGATGAGGAGTGCGAGTCATCTTTTCTCTATTAACTAAACATTGAATAATCTGGATTGTAGTTTTTTTCTCCACAAACTGAAACTGAATAATTTGATCATCTTAGTTTTTGGTTAAATTGACTATCTGATGGTTAATATATTTAGATATTGATATTTTTCTGATTTCTTTTCTAAGGAAAAATCTAAACTTTTAAAGTTAGAGTGGAAATTATAGCATCTAAGATGTGTATTAACTATCCCAAATCTGATATTTTGCCTTAACCCTAATTCAATTGACTTGTGTTAGTTTGAAATTATGATTCTTGGGTAGGGAGATAAATTCTTCCTTATCCTCCAATCTTTTCTCAAAAGCTTGATAGAGGAAAACTGTTAAGTTACTTCCTTCTTTCAGAATAGAGAAATCTTTATAGAGAAATTTTTGAAGTTAGTTCCGTATAAGGAGGCATGGGAAAGAATGGTAAAACGGAGCTATTTGTATGAATCGAGAGATTCAGGTTAGCGGTTTTGCCCTCTCTAGGGTAGAGGAATACGTGTTACGAGCTTTACTTGGAGGTGAACAACGTTACGGAAATCAGATTATGGATGGGGTTGGGGAATTTAGTTATGGACAAGTTTCGATTAATCCTGGCAACTTATATCCTGCTCTGAGACGGTTAGAAAAAAGCGGTTTAATTGCTTCTGAAAAAGAAAATAAACGCCTAGAAATTCGCAAGGGGAATCGCAGGGTTTACTACAAAATCACCCCTAAGGGGAGAGCAGTCATAGCGGAAATCGAGGAGTTTTATCGGAAGCTTGAGGAAAAAACTTGGAAACTTAGGAGTGTACCTACCTGAAGAAGGACGTGAATACTAAGTTGATGATGAATTTGACTGAAGCGGTCATATTGACCGCTCAATCAAGTTCTAATTGTAGTTATCCTGCCTGAGCGGTATTAGGTAGGATAGATATTCTGGCTGTTAAACACTTATCTAACTGACTTCATGAGCTAAAAGCAATACAAATACAAATACAAGTAATGAAGGAAAGTGACCTCAAGTTATGAGGATTTTTGATGCGATAGGTTATCTTATACCTGCTGATTACAGAGAGCAATGCTTGGGGGATTTATATGAAGGCTACTTTCTTCTGAGAGAGCGAGGACGCTCCAAGGTAGTTAGTGTCATCATTACAGTCTGGAGAGCGCTATGCCTAATATGGGCTGCATTAAAAATGCGACTGGAAGACTCATTTTCTAATAAACGAGGAGAATATCCATATGCTAGGAACAAGAGTATATTTAGCATATCATTGTTGAGTGCAAATAGTGTTGTGACTGTTTGTGTTTCGTCTATGGCGCTGACGTTAATATCATCAATAATCTTGATATCACTGTTATCGCCAATTGTCAGATCGCGCAATGGAGAGCGATTGCCAAGTGAGACATCTGGTTCTTTTATTAAATAACCAGATGAACCTAAGCCGGAATTGATGAACGTAATCTCTTTTTCATCTGTCTCAGCACTCGTTTAATCGGACGACATTTAGCTTTTTCGGAAGTGGAATTAATGGAAACATGAAATTGTATTTCCAATCATCGGGAAACATATCACCGCTTCTGAACTTCTTCGGAAGTGGAATTAATAGAAACTAACCGATTCGGATTTGTGCGGAACGGTAAACCAGTGCTTCTGAATTTTTTCAGAAGTGGAATTAATGGAAAAACACCCCTTTTTAAAATTAAAAAGAGGGGTGTTTTTATTAGGGCCTTATTCTAAATTTCAAAAATTGACTTTTCTAGTAGTGCGTTACTTACTACGCATTTGTTGAAAGAGCGTTCGCCCAAGCAGTTTTTGATTACTTGCAAGAATTTAGCAACTAAGAATCAAACTTCTCTTTACCCATTAAGCCCGTGAGTTTTAACTCACGGGTTTTTAATGTAAAGCTGACCTGAAGGGCGTTTACGGAAAATATAGTGTTCAAATGGCAATTGTACACTATCTATTTCTCACGTGATGTAATAGCGCCACTTTTGACATTTCTTCAAGACTGTCTACTGAGTGAAGAAAAGCAAAGTTTTTCTTATTGCATTTTTCAACCAATTCTAAGTATATATCAAGGCTCTCCAGTTGAGATGCACTCAAAGTCTTAATGCTTCCCTCGATATCTGCATGAGAGTGCGTGTTGATGAATGTTGATAGCTTTCCTATCAAGCCTACAAAAATATCTGAGGCTTGAATGTACAAATTATCTTTTGAGTTTTCAAAAGAATATGACTCCAACATCTTCTCTCCATCATAAAGAACAAATTCGCTTAATAGACCTTTAACTACATCTTCATTGTCAAAAATGTGAAGAGAGTTTTTAAACAGATAAATAGGTCTCAAGTAGAAGTTAGAGAAGTCTTTTAAGAGCACAAAATCTTCTTCACCCATTAGAAATGGTAACGATTTTTCTTTTTCCGATTCTTTAAGAATTTGTTTGAGTGCTGCTACTCCCACACGAAACTCAATCGTATGTTCGTAATTTTTAAATAGGTCAGTCAGGGCACTTATAAAAGGCAGAACAGACTCTTTCTTGATATTAGGATACTGGAAACTGTAAAATAGATTGACAACAGCGTCTATTTCCAACTTGGCAAGTTTGTAAAGATTGTTTTTTAAGAACAATAAAAATTCATATCCTAACTCTGTAGCTGTTTTTGAATTTACATAGGTAGAATCCACTATATCAACTATTGAATAATATAATAAATTAACAGTTGAATAATGAATATAGATGTTGTTGTCTAATAAATATCTCAAAAAGTACTTTAATTTATGTGACTTTAGACAAGACAAAAAGTCTCCTTTCGCAAGATGTTTTAGTTTGACTTCCTTTATTGATCTTTCGAGATTTAATTCACTAAACAATTTTTCAATATCAGGTTTAGACTTATCGTAAACTATACCACCCAAAACAAAATTCGATTGGAATGAGCTATTGAAATCGCTTTCTCTTACATAGAATTTTCTAATATTATTGGTTTCATCATAAAAAAAGGTGAATGCTGAGTCAAAATCAGCCTTTGGCATTAGTTTTTTATTAGTATCACGGAGAATATTTATGTCGAAGTGTGTCATATGAATCAGGTTTTATAATTTTACACCTAACGATTAAGATAAGCGGCGACAGACAATATCGGCAACCGAACAAGACCTATCCCCACTCCCCCATTTCCCCACTTCCCTCAATGCTAGTTATCTTGGCTATTTCCTTCTTTTAATTTTTGACTCGCCTCATCCACAAGTGGGACGGCTGTGCCCTTGGGCAGTAAATTGTCACTCGATTTAGAAAATGAGATTATCTGAACGGCAACGCAAGGAAATACAATCCGCTTTAGTTGATGCTTTCCCGACGAAATCATCATTGTTGCAATACTCTCCCACTTTCCATAACGTTCCGGCATATCCGGCCAGGGTGCCCCAGTCCTGAGTATCCATAGGATGCCATTAACAACCTGTCGGTGGTATTGATTTGGCTTACCTGTTCGCGGCTTCTGAGGTGGAAGTAGCGTTTTTAACCTCTCCCACTGTTCGGTACTCAAGTCTCCTCTATTCATCAACAGACCCTGCCTGCGATCGCTTCCCTTGGGGAATCCGCGCCATCACTCTGGGAAACAGACTAAAAATCAGATTTTTGTCTAATTAACTATTTTTTCTCTCTTGCAGATAGCCCTGGCGGTAATCTTTCTTACTCAAACTTAATGCTTGGCGATACGACCACTGTTTCATAGGAGTCACTTTCGCTACATCTATTAGCTTCTGGCGATAAGTATCATTACCCGTTAGTTGTGCAACTGCACCCGCGATAAACCGAGCGCAGCGTTCGGGTTGAGACGAGACTTGTTCCTCTGCAAACCGTATAACTAGCCAGTTTGCATCAACAAAACACTTGTTGCGGTAGTCATCTTCCCCGATACAGTGGGTGGGCTTAAGAGTTGCAAACGAGATAGGCTCATCAACTTCCAAGTCTATATGTAAGCCTGTGCTTGGCTCGACAATCAGAAAATCAGCCGTATATGCTAACCTATGTCCTGGAGGTAGCATCATTTGTTGGGAAGAAACAATTTCACCAAAATAATGCTTAAGAACATTTTCAAACAATCCCTCACTTGCGCCAATGGGTGCATCTCCTTGTCCGTTTGGGAAAACTAACGGAATAAATTGCTTTTTCTGTTTAACTAACTCTGGAATACAAACAATCGGATATTCTGGCGTCTTTGCCATAGCTGGCTCCCTTTTATACTGTATATTGATTATCAGCATTTACAATGCACATCAGTCATCAACAAAATACTGAAAATTCATCAACTTGTTTCTAATCTTTTTACCCAAAAATTAGAAAAATATCAGTTTTCATTCACCATACCTTCTAGATAAGATGGCATCTGACTACGCTACATACGCTACAAACTTAAGATGAGATCTATCTTGGATTATCTGGAAGACCTTCTTAGCGATCGCCATCCCATTATCGCCTGTGAATCACCCCTCACTGAACGCCTACGCTTTCTTACCCGCATCGCTAATGACTGTCAACTTTGGGATAAAAGAGCTTACATATGGGATCTAAGTGAAGACAGTATTAAAGAATTAACCGTCAGCGCTGAAAATCTTGTTTTTTGGGAGTTTAACAACTATAAATCAGCCAGAAAACAAAATCAAACCGATTATTTTCAAATCCTCAATTTCTGGAAGAGTTATCCGGGAAAAGGGATATTAATAGTTGAAAATCTCTTCCCTTGGCTCAAAAGTAACAGTCAAGAAAGTGATTTCTTTCTGGTATCAGAATGGATTAAGTCGTCTTTGATTAACCTTAAACTTCATAACCAAGATAGCGATAAAACGATTATACTGCTTGGATCAAATGCCGAGATGGCAAGCGAAATCGCATCGTTCATCCCACTATGGACACAAGAACTGCCAAATACACAAGAAATTATTGACGACTTAATGACCAGCAAACTTTTCCCTTCAACATACACAGACCAAGATTGGGCGAAAATTGCTACCGCTAGTGCTGGGTTGTATATTTCTGATGTTATTACTTTTGTAAAAGAAATGAAGAAGACTCAAAATTTAGAAGACTCCAGCGAGACTGCCAAACTCCTACTATCAAAAAAAATTCAACTGCTCAACCGCTTGTATGATATTGAGTTCTTACCCCCACCAAAAGTCCCACTTGGAGGGTTGGAACTGATGCAGCAGTCGTTCAAAAAGTTCAAGCGGCTGCTTGCTCCCGATGCTAAACAATATAATCTACGCGTACCTAAAGGGATTATGCTTGTGGGACCACCAGGAACAGGAAAATCACACGCAGCAAAAGCCTGCTCCCAAAGTATGGGTATTCCCCTCATTATGGTTGATTGGGGTAACTTTAGAAGTTTTGGGAACCAAGCAGAAGCCAAACTCAAACGCCTCTTGAAGTTAGCAGATAGGCTTAACCAAGTCATTTTGTACTTCGACGACTTCGATAAAGGTTTCGCCGGAGATGATGACCTCGCCAAACGGCTTGCGGGTCAGCTATTGACGTGGATGCAGGAGCGCACATCAGAGGTAGTGGTCATCGCATCGGTTAACCGGATGGAATGGTTACCTCCGGAATTGACCCGCGCCGGACGGTTTGACTACATATTTAAGGTAGACTTGCCCAACAACGGGGAAAGATACACGATATTTAAGCTTCATGCTGCCCGATTTGACCAGAGGTTCCGCAATGGTAACGACCCCTGGAGCGAGGACGAATGGCGGCGTATTCTGAAGGCGACGAACCGCTGCGTGGGGGCAGAAATTCAGACAATTGTCGAGCGTGCTGCTGCTAGTGTTTTTTGCACGATGACAGCAGAAGATACTTACACAGAGTCAGAACTCCCACCCCTAAAACTGACTATCGAAGCACTGCTTGAAGAACGACGCCAGATTCACCCGCTTGCCATTCGGGAAGCCGATCGCGTTGAGTCAATGCGGAATAAAGCTGACCAACAAGCTTTACCTAGTAGCCCTCTTGATGAAAGCAAGTTTGCTGTTGGAAATATCAATATTTTTAGCTAGCAAACACCATAAATACTGTTGTAACCACCTTATTTATCTAAAACTATGGAAGTCACAAGACAAACAACTCAAAAAGAGCCTCAAACTCAACAAACACAAACTTCAGAAAAAAGTCTATTCCTCAAAATTCTCAAAGTCATTGGACCAATCGCCGGTTTTACTGCTGCTCTCTCACCGCTACCCCTCTACTTTTGGAATCGCCTGCCCCAGTATTTATCGATTGGTGCAACCTTTACTAGTGGTAACCAAACCATCAAACTAGAGGTAGCAAGAAAAGACAAAGAACTATCTAAAGGTCTCAAATTCCGCAAGTCAATATCAAACAATCACGGAATGTTATTTGTTATCAACAAACCAGAATCTATTAGCTTGTGGATGAAAGATACTCACATTCCTTTAGATATGATATTTCTTAAGGATGGAGAAATTAAACACATCTTCAAAAATGCACCGCCCTGTACCACAAGAGAATGTCCTAAATATAATTCCGTTTACCCTGTCAACCAAATTATTGAATTACCTGCTGGTAGTTCCGATAGTCTACATCTTACAAAAGGTAAGAAAATTCAACTTCACTTCCTAGACACCAAAGACAAAAAATAAACCCTAATTTTGCACAATCGTATATCAGCGTAACCCTCGGTACTTACTCTACTGAGGGTTACATTTTTTAACTAATTTAAAAACCGCGAAGGCACGAAGTACGCAAAGAAAGAACAGAAGAAGACTATTACTGTGATGAAACAAGTCAATAATTTAAATACTAAAAGTTGTCAACCAACTTTTTTCTGTTTTATACAGTACTTATTTTCATATTTTCTTAGCTAAGAATCAGAAAAAAATTAGATGCTTTTACAGATATTCAAATTCTAAAATAGGCTTAGATTCAGTAAACATAGAGTGTAGGAGATAGGGAGTAAGGTGTAGGGATAAAACAAAACTATATTCCCTATAACTCACACCACACAATGCCAGTCACTCCAGATGAAGAAATTCGCTCATGCAGCTGGCTCCTTTATACCATTCTTACTTCTTGATTACTCCTACAAAGTTTCATTCACTTATTTTGGAAATCATCGGTTTTTATGAGAACACAAGAGTATAAGTATCCCTCTGTGCGCCGCAGAAGTTGGAAAGAAAATGGTAGCATCGCTGGCTTGATGGTAATTGGGACAGGGTTGATGATTGCCGATATTTCCATTCACAATATGGTAATGGCAAGTCTTGCTTTTGGAACAGCCATCATTGCACTGCTACCTAAAGAAGCAAACAGCCTACTTACCAATTTTGAGAAATGGCAACGTAAATATGGCATTAATATCTATACTGTTTTATTTTGCTTAGTCGGTGCAATCTTCATTTTAGATTTTGCAACTGCACCAGCCAACGCCCAGTTTATGAACAATGCCGAAACCTTTTTCAAAAACCCCGCCTACTTTCCAGGTATTGACGCCACAGTGACCGGTTTTATCTTTGCTGTATTACGAGGTTTGTTCCTCATTTATTTGGCAATCGGTCTAATACGGGTTGTACAAGCAGCTAGAAACGATGAAGACTGGCAAACCATAGCTAGAACACCAATTATTGTCGCCATAACTGTTGTAGTTGGTGACATTCTTGCTGGATTAGTCGTTGGTAGTGGCGCTTAAGAAAACACATATTTGAAATCCATAGGAGTGGATAAAATCGCTCCTATAACAAAAACAAAATGGATAAATTCCGTACTGTCAACCGCATACTAGGAGAACAACCGCGCCTCGGACCGTTTCCCGCAGACCAAATTGTTCCTTGGAGTGCGATCGCCCTCATCTGCTATATGGTAGTTAAGGGTTTCATGCAACAATCTTGGCTAGCAACTGGAATGGCGATCGCCTGGGGATGGGCTACCTGGTGGACAGTATCTTCAAACAAAGCCTTTTTCGGTAAGTTTGTCGGTACACCCCGCATTACCCGTGGCTATAAACCTTTTGTCTCCCTCGCAAATCCTCCACAACCTCAACCCAAGAAAAAACGCAAGTCCAAAAGAAAGCGTATAAATCAATTCCAGTAATTCTCGCAGATACTTTGCTCTATGACTTCGACTACCTCAAAACGCCACTTGCAGGATTCCGAGCCCGTCAATCGCAGTGGTTCGCCAAAGAATAAACTTGGTAGAAAGGCTCTAGATCCAGAGCAGCTAGGAGTTGTCAAAAACCTCACACCGTTTGAAGATATCACCCATTTAGCCGGGATTGCAAGTATCTCGCTTGCTGGTCGTAAAGACATTGGTGCGCTCATTCTTCAAAAGAAACAAGACATTCAAATCAAATTCTGCTTTGATGTCAGGGGAATCCACCCCTCCCTTCCAGAAGAACAAATTATCCCGATTTTTGAAAATATCGAAGGCGGACTCAAAGAACTTCCCGACAAGGAAACCTTGACAATCCATTTAGGCTCGTTTACCGACGACTTCCTCCGCCAGCAGGAACTGAAAAAGGTAGAGGAGAAATGCGACCTCGAACAGCTGGCTCTCCTAATACGGTCAGAACGCCTGCGTGCTACAGAACTCACCTCTGCAGGAATACGTAAAAATAAGTTCTTGCGCTTCTGGTGTACTTATAGCGTATTTGCTGACTCTGACAGCCGCTCTAATGATGCGATAGAACAAGCTATCAAACAGGTGCAAAACGCTTGGTTCCAATTTACAGGACAAATTCACGGTGTCCGACTTGAACGAATAGAAGCAATTCTACGCGATAGTTTTACCTCTGGGTTCCAACGGTGGGAGCAACTTTTTACCAACTCAATGGGACTTTCAGTACGAGCCGTCACAAGTGAGGAACTATGGTCAATTCTTTGGAACCAGTTTAACCGTAGCAATGCACCCAATATCCCCAATCCCTTGGTTCTTGATGAGGAAGGACTCCGCGAAAACCAGACAAGTGATTTTCATATTCGTCATTTGATGCTGGAAAACGAAAAATCTGTTCCTTTTCTCGATCGCAGTTGGGTAAAACTCCAAGACAAGTATATCGGTGTTCTCCAATTTAGTGAAAAGCCCCAAGGATGGGTAGATGAATACGCACAGCTTCGATACCTTTGGGAGGTCATCTCCAAAGAAAAAATATCTGATACTGAAATTATCTGCCAATTATCTAAAGCCAACCAGGGACTTGCCAAAACTGCTTTACAAAGGATTACCAAACAGTCAATTACCTCCAGCGCCATGTCTTCTGAAAAAGGGTCAATTGACGTAAAAGCCAATATGAACATTGAGGAAGCGGTGCGTGCTCAAGAAACCATTTTACGTGGGTCTATCCCCATCCATAGCGCTGTCGTTTTTTGTATCTATCGTAACAGTCGCCAGAACCTTGATGAAGCATGCCAGTATCTTTCTAGCTGCTTCTTACGCCCCGCTGTCGTTGATAGAGAACTGGAATATGCTTGGAAGACTTGGCTACAAACGACTCCTATTATATGGGAAAACTTGCTTACCAAACCTTTCAATCGCCGACTTCCCTATTTCTCATCTGAAGTCCTTGGACTTGCGCCTCTAGTACGAACAGCAACAGGAGATAAATCGGGGTTCGAGCTTATCGCCTCAGAAGGCGGAACCCCCGTACATCTTGACTTGTACAACCAACATAAAAATCTTGCTGTCTTCGGTACGACTCGCTCTGGTAAATCCGTACTAGTAGCCGGATTGCTAACACCAGCCCTTGCTCAAGGTATTCCTGTTGTTGCACTCGATTATCCCAAACCAGATGGTAGTTCAACATTCACTGACTATACCAAATTCATGGGAGCAGAAGGAGCATATTTTGATATTTCCAAAGAATTCAATAATCTATTTGAATTACCTGATTTAAGAGGATACGATCCAGAAATTATTAAGGAGAGAATGACAGATTTTAAGGAATTCTTGAAATCAACATTAATGACAATGGTACTGGGGACAAACCCTATAGGTGTCAGTCCTACGATGATATCAAATATCGAGAGTATTATTACAATTGCTCTGGAAACATTCTTTAAAGATGATGATATCAAACTTCGCTACAAATTGGCTTTTGAATCAGGAGTAGGAACAGCCGAATGGAATGATATTCCGACTTTGAAAGATTTCTACAATTATTGTTCGCCTGGATTTATCAAGCTGGATTCCATTGCTAATAACAGTCAAGAAATTCTTGACTCATTAGACCAAGTACGTTTACGATTAAAGTTTTGGCTGAACTCACGAGTAGGTCAATCAATCGCCCATCCTTCTAGTTTTAGAACTGATGCTCGACTACTTGTATTTGCGTTGCGATCGCTAGGTTCTGAAGCCGATGCAGCAGTTCTCGCACTCAGCGCTTATGCAGCAGCTTTACGTAGAGCACTGTCGTCTAAAGCAAGTATTTTCTTTCTTGATGAAGCACCGATTTTGTTCAGTTTCGAGTCGATAGCCGAGTTAATTGGAAGACTTTGTGCTAATGGTGCAAAAGCTGGAATCAGAGTTATCCTATCAGCACAAGAGCCTGAAAGTATCTTACATTGTAAATCTGCTCCTAAGATATTCGCTAACTTGACAACCAGGCTAATAGGACGGATTCAAACATCAGCAGTAGATCCTTTTGTAACTAGATTTAAATATCCATATGAAATCATTTCTCGCAACAGTACGGAAGCTTTCTTTCCCAAAAAAGAAAGTATCTATTCCCAATGGTTACTTGACGATAACGGCAAACTAACTTTCTGCCGCTATTATCCCGCATACTGTTTATTGGCAGCAGTGGCAAATAATCCAGATGAGCAAGAATTGCGTACATTATACCTGAAAAAATATCAAAATCACCCCCTGCTTGGTTTGGTAAATTTCTCTAAAACCTATGTCAGCATGATTCGGGGAGATGAATTAAATGAGGAGGCGAAAGAGTTACTTCAGCAAAGTGACGAAAAAATATAGTGAGGTACACCGAAGAAGTAATTAACCGCAGATGAACGCAGATGAACGCAGATAAATTTGTACTTTGGCAGATTACTTCCTTGTTGTTAGAAGATTACTTATTAAAAAACCGCCAAGACGCCAAGGACGCCAAGAAAAAGAAGGAACAGGATTGGTAATCTTACACTGGGAGGGGAGTCACAAAAACTAATAAATTAACTTGATAAACAAGTGGCTTAAATTTCTGCCACATCACATTATCAACCACAAGTATGAAGAAAACAACTAAAAGATTAATTGTTGTGTCGGTAATTGGTTTGACGACTTTATTAAGTGCAACCCCTAGTTATGCACTTAATCTCAACAGCTTCTTTAATGAAGTCTTAGGAGAATTCAATAGCTACTTTCAACAAACCAAAAGTGAACTGACCGCAGCAATAAATGAAAAATGGGGAGGACTGAAGTCTGTTGCTCAAACTGCTACTAAGACCGGAACTATGGGTTTCCCAGATCCTGTTAACAGTGCAGATCAGCTCAAAGACCAACTCAAAGACAAGGGTAGCTGGAATGAAAGCAATACTGTCGAGGGTGCGATCGCGGCTGGTAACAAACTCGAACGTGAAACCGCTCGGTCTACAGTTGAAAGCGTCTTGGGAGAGCAAGGACAAGAACGTACCAAAAAAGAAATTGAAGCAACCCAACAAACTGTAGCCGATGCACATTCTTTGGGGGAACAAGCTCAAAGCATGGATGCTTCACAGAATATCCTAAAAGTCATTGCTGCCCAAAACGCCCAAATTGTCTCAATGATTGGGCAGAACCGCACGGATGGACTGCAACAACGGCATGACGTGCAGCAAACTAACTTAATGTTAAGCCAAATTGCAGAACTTGGTGCATCTGAACGCCAGCGACAAAACCTGATGATGGACGGAATAACTGCCCAGTTTATGGAAATCACAGGTTATAGCTCTCTTAAAACGACCGCCGGGAAGTAATTCCTCAACAGAAGGAGGTAAGGGAGAATTGTCTCCCTACCTTCCCTACCCCCCAGCCTTCTTTAACCCATCGCGTATGATAAACTTCGTAATTGCAACCGACCCATATTTTGGAAAAGACATTTTAGAAAACGCTGCAGCCGGAGCACAATTAACAGCTGAAGGCTTTAACAGTCTCTGGGAACAATCTCTCTCTGGAAACTTATATGGCTCAATGTGCAAAGTTGGTCAGTTTTTTGCGATCGCAACGCTCACTCTTTTTATGGTTGAGTTAGGCAAAAACTGGATAAATCAAGAGGACATGAAAGCTCTCTCTAGTTGGATATGGCCTATTGTAGTTATCGGGTTACTAGCTAACAATGGCACTTTGCTTAGAAGTGGAACACTTGCCATACGAGGATATATTAATACTGTCAATAATGACGTTCTAGAATTTACTGCTGCAGGAGCTAACCTAGAAGTTGCTTTCAACCGCGCAGTCGGCAATATTGCCCTCCAGCAACAAGTAGGGACAGCAATGGAAAGATGCCGCTCAATCCCTGGTAATGTCCAAGATTCTATCACCTGCTTGCAACAGGCTGAAGCAGAACTCCAAGCTTCCGCACCCGATTTATTCAAAGGAGAAGCCCCCGACAGTGGTAATTGGGAGTTTAACCCCCTGAAAAGTCTGTCTGATGCCAAAGATGCACTTGAAAACCTCTCCCCCGGTCAAATTGCGGAAAAGATTGGCAATTCTATCACCAGTGCGATCGGTTCGATGATAACTGGGTTTGTTGCAGTCATCCTGCTCGCCCTTAATAACGCCTA
Source organism: Scytonema sp. PMC 1070.18 (assembly GCA_035967975.1). GTDB lineage: Bacteria > Cyanobacteriota > Cyanobacteriia > Cyanobacteriales > Nostocaceae > Scytonema. The sequence goes on along the minus strand of JAWQFQ010000016.1, from coordinate 35,938 downwards.
CCAATGGGGTATTGAATTCACGATGCTTTTAACTGCCCTCCTTGGTCCACTGGCAATTGGTGGTTCCCTACTTCCCTTTGGTACTAAACCCATTTTCGCTTGGTTAACTGGTTTTCTCTCAGTCGGTATGGCAAAACTTTGCTTCAACATCATTATCGGGTTGTGCGGACAGTTGATTGCCAACTCCCAACAAAATCAACCCATGATATTTCTCCTTTTCGTTGGGTTAGTTTCTCCTATCCTTGCATCCGCATTAGCCGCAGGTGGTGGGCTTGCTGTTTGGACTGGATTAGGTCAAGCAGCTACTGCAACAACTATGTTCGCAGCAAATACAATCAGCGCCACTGCTAGCTCTTTTGTAAGAGCTAGACAAGCTCAAGCCGCACAAGCCAATCAAGCTGTACAAACGCAACAAATAATCAATGCTATTAAAAGTATTAAAAAATAAAGAGTTACTATGCTCAAATCATCAAAATCTAAATCCCAACCAGCACGTCTTCTTAGTTACGGACAATCTACTTCTACTCCCGTAGCAATGACAATTACCGTACTAGTTGCAGCTAACCTCCTATCTTGCCTATTACAAATTATCAACTTTGGTGTAAGTTCTGGTACAAACCGTTATGTCAAAGGCATGACAATCGTTCAACTTGAAGATGGTTCTACATCAATAGCCAAATCAGTTGGTCCCAAAGAACGAACTCACAAAACCATCAAAAAATTTATCTCTGATAGTATGGTCAAGATGTTCAACTGGGATGGTTTAATTCAAGCTAATGAAAATGGTGAAAACATCACCAAACCTGATAAAGGCATCAAAGTTCAAACAACTAAAGGAACAGACAAAAAAATTCCTACTAAAGCTTGGGAAGCAGCATTTGCTCTTTCAGAGAATCAACAATTTCGAGCTAAATTTCTCCAAACACTAGCAGAAATCGTACCAGAAGGAATATTTAACGGAAATGCCCAAGTCTCTCTTATCCCAAGACATATATCTGAACCTCGTAAAATATCAGATGGAAAATGGGAAGTAGATTTCATTGCTACATTGGTGACATTCGACTCTCGGAAAAATCAAGGTGGGGGCATTCCTTTTAATAAAACAATTACCGTTGAAGCCATTGACACTCCCCAAGCATCACCGGGGACAATAGAACTTGCTCAAAAAATATATTCTGCTAGAAAATCTGGTTTAGAAATTATTGAAATTATTGATTATGAACTTGGGAAGAATTAAGGCAGGTAAACTATTACTCCCTTCTCGCTATAAGATTACCGATCTGCTTTTCCTCTTTCTTCTCTTCCCTCCGGGACGCTACCGCGAACGAGACGCTTCTCTCCGAGAGGCTCCGCCAACGCGAATGCGCTCTTTGCGTCTTTGCGGTTCATTTAAATAGGTAATCTACCCTACGGGAACGCCTGACGGCGAACGGGCGGAAAGGGAGTAGTCATCAGCCATCAGCAATGCGCGGATCTACGAATAAAACACACTGAAAAGCTGTCCCTATCGCGGTCCGAAGGGAGGGCGCTAAAAGCTGAATACTTACAAAAGCAGAAGTTAAAAATTAGGATTTAAGAGTCATAGATTATGCCTGAAAATCAACGAAATGGCAATCATAAAATGAGTTCTGTTAATGAACTTTTACCTATAGTCAATGAGAGCCAAAACCTAGAAAATGAAAACGATAGTTCAATAGAACTTCAAACAGAGGAGCCAGAGGAAGACCCAGCACTAGTACAAACAAAGCACGATTTTGTGACTTCCCCTTGGTCAAAACTAGGGATTATCGGCGGTGCTTTTGGACTTGCTTTTTTAGTCGTCTTCTTCGTTTTTAGCAGCATGATGAACAGTAACAATACTGCTAAAAAACCACTCATCTCCCCTACACCAACTCCCACCAAAATAAAACCTGAAAAAGACGATGGAGATATATACGCCAAGCTCGCCCTAGCTAAGCAGCAAGAAGAACTTGACGCACTCAACAACAAAAAACAAGAGAAGAAAGAAGAACCACCCACCCAATCAACAGTAGAAACAAAAAAACCTCCAATTCAACCACCAAAAACACAACCAAAAGTTGTAACTCAAGAAACTCCACCTCCACCTAAAAGGCGAATCCGTCAAGAAACAGCAGCACAACCAACTGAGGAAAAACCTAGACGCAAGCAAGTGATTTCTCAACCAATACCACCCATACGTCCTACCGCTCCTGTTCGTTTTAACACAGATGCAGTACTAGCAAAACGCTCCCAACCGCAAATGATCGCCAAAGACCCAATCGCAGAACTCGAACGCTTGCGTGGTCTGGGTTCAGTTGGTCATGTTGAGTATGCGGTAGCTACAACAGAAAATGCCAAACTACCCAGCACAACCACAAGTGTAGGAGACACTGCTACTCAAGAAACAGTAGAAATAAACAATGATATCCGAACTCGTCGTCGCAATAACCGTCGCAGTATAAATACGGAAGTCGTTAATAATACACCAAAGGAAATTGAAGAACTGCGTCCTCGTTGGGAGACGAACTCACCAACCAACTCCAATGATGAAACTTCTCAAACTATGATGTATAGTTTATTACCAGAAGAAAACCAAATTCTCCAAGAAACAAAACCACAGTATCTAGTTGTTGGTACGTTTGCTAAAGCAACTCTGATAACTCCTTTAATGTTGCCTCAATCGACGAGCAATAACAACACTTCAACAGAAGAAGCTAACACGCTCCGGTTTGTTGCCGAACTTGATGAATCACTTTACAGCAATACTGGCGAGATTGCTATTCCTGCAGGAACCAAAGTAACAATTGCAATGCTTGCAGTAGATGGAGCATCTACAGTACGTGCCGAAGTCACCGCCATCCTCAAAGATGAAACTGAATATCCAGTATTATCTGGAACTATTGCCGTCTTAGGTGAAGGTGGTTTACCCTTAGTTGCCAGACCTTATCACAATAAGGGACCGGAAATTGCGAAATACGATGCCACTTTAGCAGCGATCGCAGGTATTGCCAAGGTTGGGGAAATTATCAACAAGCCGGACCAACAAACAACACAAGTCTTTCCTCTGGGTGGCACAGTAACCAACACCAGTGGTGGTAGACGCAACATTGAAGCTGCTTTTGTTGAAGGCGCATTCAATCAACTCAGTCAAACAGTTGGCAAGCGTACAGAACGTGCCACTAATGAAATTATGAACCGCCCCAATATCTGGTATGTACCAAAAAACACCAAAATCACTATCAGAGTTGATAGTTCGGTAAAGTTATGAAATCTAAATATATATGTTTCGGTTTCGGTTTAATTTACGCACTCGCCACATCAAACCAAGCTGTCTTAGCAAATACCGTCGTTCAAGTTGCAGCATCCCAAGTGTCGGGAGAAAAGGCTCAATTGCAGACAGTCAAAGTGTGGGACGGACATGGAATCTCTATCTCTTTCTACCGCACCAGAGAAATCATCAAGAAAATTTGGTTGGATGACCCATCAAGGTTTGTTTTTGATGTTGACGGATGTCTTGAAGGGTTAGGCAGGTGTTCTGGTAACAGTACGGGCGCGGGGTTAATTCATATTCGTCAAATTGAGAAAGTCAAAATCCCTGGTCTGCCCTCTGCTCGCTATGGCGCACACATGACGGTAATAACAGAATCTGGGTCGCAAAGAAAAGTCTATCACTTTCGGGTGGTGTCGGGTAGTGGCACACCACAATATAGCCAGATCGAAATTATTGGTGATACTGCTAAGAAAGAAGAAGAAGCAAAACTAAAAGTTGATTACACGGCTTTGTCTGATAGCAGATATATTTCCCAAGGAATGCAAGTGGCACTTACAAAACAGTGGATTGCCAGAGATGGCAAGCTTTGGCAAAGGCTAAATCAGTTAATAGAATTACGTTCTTCTGGAGAAAACATAACTGTTGCTGCCAACACTGCTGGGGTGTCCATGCAACTAGTTGAAAAACTTATGCTGCTTGGTGGGAAGCGTCTTTTAGAATTACCACTGCCACCGCATAACAACTCTCCCATAGTACCAAACAAAGTCGAAACCGGCTCAATTTCAAATCAAAATCAATAACTTAAAGTTAGATACAAACTATGCATAACGAAAGTCTGACTGACCACAACCAAACTTTAGATGTTACAGCCGAAGTAACTGCAATCGTACCAGTCGCACACTTAAACCAACAACGTACCACCGATAAACCTAATCGATCGCAATTATATCGGCTAGAAAAACTCAACACATTACGCTACTTGATGGCTACAGGTTTTGTTGCAGGACTTGTCCTACACGGACTTATCAGGTTTGGAGGTAGTTACAACCTTGGGAGTATCGGGAATTTTGTACTTGGCGATCGCTCCGTTGCTGCTACAGTACCAAAACAACCCATAGCTACCAAATACGTCAACGGCGCACCTACTCCTGATTGGAGCAATATCACGTTCAAGAAGATGAAATTTGGCTCTGAGGGTAGTATTCAATTTCCTAACATCAAAAACCCTGGTATGAAAGAAACACGCAGTTGGGAAGCAGGACAAAGCTTGAGTGAGGTGATGGAACTGGGCGATTTTGAGGCTACTGAATTTAAAATAGAGGATTTGTCTCTCAAAGACATTGCCAAAATCACTGGCATCAACCTCAAAGACTTCAAATTAAATAGTCTGGAATTAACCAACTGGCAAACTATTGCTGACTTGACTGACGCTATCCCAAAGCTTGGCGATACACTTGCCAGTGATGTTTTACCTATCAATGATGCCATTACAGCAATAACGGGAAGTTCTTATTCTGGTACAATTAACGATGCAATCCAAGCTTTCAGCGAACTCGAACAAGCAGAACTGGGCAAATACATCCAACTTTCCAACTACAAACTTACAGACATTCCAGGCATTGAGCAAGCCCCTCTCAAGAACTTCTACAACTGGCAGAATACAACAATCGGCAAAGTTCCAGGACTGAGTGACATACCATTTGATGAGTTTCCCAATATTCCCATCCCTGACATGAGCTTTATCGGCAAAGTAGACTTACCATTGCGGGAAGTGGAAAGCGATCGCTCTAAATCAATCTCTGGTAGCTATCAAGCTGGGTTTAACATTCCATGCGAGAAAAAGTGCGGTCACATTGAAGTTTCAGGAAGTGGTATCCTCACCGGAGCACAGTGGATGTCCGGTAAGTTCCAAAACGTCAAGGGGGGCTTTGGGATACTCGGCGCACTCAACGGCGGTAAAGAACCAACTGGTCGTCACCCATTTGGCAAAGCTTTCAAGCAAGCCCTCTGGGATATTAATGAAGCAGATGGCAGTATTACCAGCGCAATGTTCTTCCGTATCTGCAAGCGCGGCGGCTTTATCGACTTAGGATGCAGCCCCTACTTTATTGGTCCCATTCCTTTCTTCACCTATAAAGAAATGGACCCTATCATCTTAGGGAGTCCGCTAAACGTACCCTAAATTAATAAGCAAAACTCATGGTATCGGATAGCGATCGCTGCCAACAAGCATTACTCCCTTCTTAGTGTAAGATTACCAATCCTGTTCTTTCTTCTTCGCGCTCTTCTCTTCTCTTCTCTTCGAGACGCTACGCGAACGAGACGCTACGCGAACGAGACGCTACGCGAACGCGTCTTCGCGGTTCATTTAAATAAAAAATCTTCAGGCGCAAAGAGAGTAGTCTTATCAACAAATCACACGTAACACTGTTATGAAAAATTTATACTTTGCTACGGCTCAACCCTCAACTCCAAAGTACGATTTCAGCAAATATACCAACCAACTGATGTCTCCACAAGGACTAGCACTCGCAGGTGGAATTGGCTTACTGTTAGTTTTAAACTTTTTCAGTGGTAGCAAGAAAGGCAAACTTGCTACCAGCTACTGGGGTGGAGGAAAAGAAACCGCCCAAGCCAAGAAAAAAGCACTCAAGCAAATCACCTCTCCCAAATGTGATAGTGCTTCATTATATGTTGGAGTCCACAAATACAAAGGCATGAAACCACCAAAAGGCAGTGGTGGAACGCCCCTGTACGTCCCTGACGTGCAACGCGGGACGGCTGTCATTGGCGCACCTGGTAGTGGTAAATCGTTCTCAGCTATCAACCCCATGCTCTATTCAGCAATAGACCAGGGCTTTGGAATTTGTTTGTATGACTTCAAGTACCCGTCCCAGGCTAAAATAGCTAGTTACGCTAAATCTAAAGGATACGAAGTACACATATTTGCTCCAGGGTTCCCCGAATCTGAGGTATGCAATCCAATCGATTTCTTGCGCGATAGTAGCGATGCTGAGACGGCTCGTCAATTAGCCACCGTCATCAACAAGAACTTCCGTATACTCGGCGGTGGCTCAGAAGACGCATTCTTTGGTCCAGCCGGAGACCAGTTAACCCAAGCAATCCTCATGCTCACCAAAGATTTTGGTGAATACGCGGACATTATGACCGCAGCAGCTATTCTCTCAAGCCAGAAGATGGTTGAACGCTTAATGGCGGCTAGTCTTAATCCGTGGATTAAAATTGCCTTTGGTCAGTTATTCAGTTCATCCGGTTCCGAAAAAACTATCGCAGGTATTGCTGGTACCGCCTCGCTTATGTTTACACGCTTCATGGCGAAAAACACTTTAAGTTGCTTTATCGGTAAGACTACTTTACCCTTAGAGGTAGGCAAGAAGCAAATGATTATCTTTGGACTTGACCGCGAACGCCGCGATGCAGTCGGTCCCTTAATGACCTCTATCATGCACATGACAGTCGCCAGAAGTATTGCCAAAAAGCGTATTGAGACTGGTTCATTGGTAGTTAGCGTTGACGAATTACCCTCCATCTTTTTACCTGACTTATTCAAATGGTTAAACGAATCACGCTCTGAAGGATTTTGCGGTATCCTCGGATGGCAAAATATGGGACAGTTAGAGAAAATTTACGGTAAAGAAATCTCCAAAGCAATCCTTGGTGCGTGCGGTACAAAGTTTGTATTTAATCCAGGTGAAGAAGAATCAGCACGACTATTTTCTGCTTACCTCGGTGAAGAAGAAATTAAATATAAACAAAAATCTCGCTCAACTGGAGGCGGGAAAGCTAGTACAAGTATCTCTGAGCAAGAACGCACTCGAAAATTATTCGAGCCAGCCCAATTCCTCAAATTACCACCAGGTAAATGTTTATTTATCAACCCGGCTTATAGTAATAAAAATGAGGGCTCTGTTCCAATACTAAAGAATATTAAGGTTCCCAAATACCTCATTGGATTAGAAGAAGAAAACGGGAAGAATTGGGATAAACTCATCAAGCAACTTGCTCGCAAAAGTACACAAAAACGACCAACCCAAGAAGATTTAGATACCAGGGTACAAGAAGTAGACAAGCGTTTCCCTATCCCACAAGCACCCGTACAGGCGGGAAATACACCATTACCTGTGGATGCATATAAATCCTTTTTCTAATTCACCGAATCCCTGAACTACTCCTTCCTCACTGTAAGATGACCCCTCTTCTTCTTCTCTTTCTTCTCTTCTCTTCTCTTCTCTTCGAGACGCTACGCGAACGAGACGCTACGCGAACGAGACGCTGCGCGAACGAGACGCTTCTCTCCGAGAGGCTCCGCCAACGCGAATGCGTCCTTTGCGTCTTTGCGGTTCATTTTAAATAAATAATCAAGGATAGCTATATGTTCGACTCCAGACAAACTCAAATTAATGAAACCTACTTAAGTACAACAGATGCTGCAATTCAAACAAGTGGAGAACTAGCTAAAGTACTTATTGAGATAGGCAAGATAATTCTCGAAAAACTTAAAGAATCTCGAAAAGCAAATAAAATAGCAGTCGAAATTGGAAAAGACATCTACAACCTTGTACCAGATGAATCTACCCCAGGAGCATATAAATGGGAGAAGGTAGATTTAACCAATCAAGGTACAAAAAACAATCAAGAGACTAATATTATACTCATGCCTGACTTATCTACGGAAGGCAAATATACAATCCTAACTGAACCATTTAGCGACTATCTAGCACAAGCGATCGCTGTTAAATTAGTAGAAGACGTACCCGATTTAAATAATAATTATCGGCAAACATCTGAAAGCACCCTTAAAATCACCGCTTATTTAGATTCTGAAAATTCGGATAAACAAATCGTTCTCTACGAGCAAAATAGTGAAGGTAAGTGTACAACCAATCTCGTTACCGAAACACTTACCCAAGAAGAAATCATGGATGTAGCAAGCGAACCACTGGTTAAACTACTACCTCCCTCTGCTGAAATCATCAAAAATTATGAAGAGACCAAAGAATTATTACCTGATGGGGAATATGGAGCTAGCCATCAATTCGTAGATGAGAGCGAAAATTTTATAGAACCAAATAATTTTGGTGATGATAATCAAACAGGGCAAGTAGAAAGTCTGTCCGCAGTTGCTGATAACATATTATCGGAATTACTGAGTGAAAATCATAATAAACAAGCTCAGCCTGACGTGGAAGCATTACTAATTAATTGGTCTGATGAAGAAGAGGAAGCAAGCGTCAGTTTTTTAGACGATATCGATATTAGCAATCCCCCTGAGGTTGACTCACCACCAGATGATGGCGAAGAGTTAAACTATCGGGCTTATGAAGGCTATTCTAATGAAAGCATATCTGTTGCTCCAGAAGAAACAAACGAACCAACACTCAACAGTGACAATCAAACAGTAGAGCCACCATTAACCAATACTGGGGAAAGTATTGAAGTGCGCGAGCGCTTTGACGATTATGTAGCCAATAATGTTCAAGCAGAAGAGACAAACACTGAAGACAAGGAAGATGAAAATCCCGAACGCTTGCAATTTTTTACACAAGAACCAGAAGAGTTAGAAACCAGCAATCGGAGAAGAGATGCGCCTGAATTTACCTACCAAGAGGTAGCTGATTCTCAAGGAGTAGAGCCAGTAGCACAGCAGTGGGCGCGTCAGGTGGAAGTCCCCATCTATCAAATTAAGAATAAGCAAGCACGTCAAGAACGTTACAACGGAGAGAATAAGGACATTGCTGAAACTGCAACAGCAATGTTAAAAAAATACGGTACTCTCGAACAGGACGGTTCGCGTATTTACCGTAGTGATGCGTTTGTCATTCGTCAACAAGGAATTACCATTAGCATCCACCGTCGCAATGATGAGTTATTTGGATGGGAAAACTCTCTGATGGAGTTCAAATTCAACAAACAAAAGGAACTTAAAATTACGAAAAAGCCCACTGAAATGTTGGCTGTCGAGCGTCAGGAGTTTCTCATCGTAGCAGAATACAAAAACGACAATGGTAAGCTTCCTGACGTTAACAATGCTGATATCCGTGATGTTGCAAACTCCTTAGGGAGTCTCGCACCTGCAGGGACAATTAAAACCCTGGAAGTCTTTAAACAAAATGAGATGTTGCACAGCCTCAACAACCTCCTCATCCAGGCTAATAAGGAAGAACTTGCGGTAGGTGAGTTTACTATCAAGCGATCGCGTGACCCCAAAAACCATCGAGCCAGCCTGCAATTATTCAAAACTACCGAGGAAAAGGGAACTCAAGAACTTGTCCGATTTGACCTGACTAAAACCGAAGACGGCATTACCAAAGAAGTCAGCAAAATGAATATCTCTGACTACGATATCAACAAAATACAATTTATTGTCCGGAACGCCCAAAAGCTCAATTTAGAGCAAGTCTTCGGTAACGAGCCTCCTACCACCGTACCAACATCCAAAGAACAACCAATACAAACGGCTGGTGATATTCCCGTCAAGATTCACCCGTATATTGCCGAAGAATGGGCAAACATGGTCAAGCACGGTGGTCCTAATTGGGGGAGTGCAATGAACCAAGGGAATGAAGAAATACTCCAGAGGATAAAGGACAACGACGGGCGCTTACCAATTGCCGACCAACGGGAGATGTACTTCAAGATTTTAAATTATAAAACAGATGAAGCTGAAAAAAAAGGAGATCCAGTCATCGATTTTGCTCCCCTCAAAAACATCATGCAAGACCTTCATCAATGGCGAGGAGAAGCAATTAAGCAGCAATATACACCCACTGAGAATATACCCTACCCTCAACGACAAACCGTCGCTGCTGCATATAAAACTAAATCAAGTGGAGTTGAATTGTAAGCAAGGCGTGGAGTGTGGAGAATTACCACAAAACCTGAAAATATCCCTATAGCTGCATAATTAGTAGAAACAAGCCTATTCGGCATTGAGCCGTGATCCCTGCATGCAACGGAAATAGAGGCTCTTAAAGCTTGTCCTATGTATATTTCAGCTTTTTACTTCTCTGTTTTAACTAAATAAGGGAAGAGACATTCCCGCGATTGCCTTCGGCAGTGGGCTTTGCCCAATCGCACATCTTCATACCTGCGTTGAAGAGACTTGCGTCCGGAGACAGCAGGCTCACTTTTTTTCGTTTTACCAACATTCGGTGATTGGGTATCGGGTAAGGTATTCAGTTCAGACATATGACGAAACTTGACGCAACAAAGGTTAGCGTCACCGCCAGTATGCCAGATTTTTCTTGTTTTACCAACATTCGGTTGGAACGTTCGGTTAGGTGCATCTCGTGCTTTAGGAAAAATTGGTGTAAAAGCAAAAGATGCCGTTCCCGATCTTACTGCTGTTTTTTTAGATAATCAGGAAGTAACGTGGGTTCGTTACGAAGCACTCCAGGCACTCAAAAATATTCCCTCGGATGAAGCTACCTCTGCGCTAATAAGATATGAAAGCACAGCTAAAGCCTTATTGCGTAAAATGGCACCAAAATTAAAATTAATGAACGAGAATTGTTCAGAAGTTCCACCAAAAGCTTTAAGAGCTTTAGCTGATCGCCGTAATAAGCAACCACCAGCGATGTGCCAAATTAAGTTTCTAAGCACTATTTTCAAATGGAAATGCCCCCAACCAGGAAAATCAAAGAGTAATGATATCTAAAGTTAATCGTAATAACTTTCAGAGGAAAAACTTCCGAAATAGCAATCTTACTACTAGAGCAGACCTAAACTTTGTTAATGCTGATATCCGAGGTGCTGATTTTAGTTATGCAATTTTAAATTGTATCAATTTTAACAATGCTGCCGCAGGTCTGTCAACTCTTTGGGAGACTATTCTGATAATTTTTTCACTCACTCTGGCATCAACTGCTGGGTTAATTTCCGCATATGCGAGCGCATTTATAGGTGATTTATTAAGTAACGGTATAAAAGAGGATTCCTTTTTTGGGTTTGCCTCACTAACTACTCTAATAATTTTTCTTGCGGTGATTCTTTATCAAGGTTTAAGTATAACCCTGGTGATACTCACAGGGATTGTCATCGCTTGTCTTGTTGCAACTATGGCATTCCTTCCAACATCTATGGGTGCTCTTGCTTCGGGAGCGCAGCAGATACTAGCTTTATTGGAGCCGATCTGAGTGAAGCCAACCTGCGAGATGCTGACCTATCCAGAGCCAAGCTGTCGCAAACTCAGTTGGATGGAACAGATTTTTCTGGGGCAATTCTTACTGGTGCTTGCATCGAGGACTGGGGTATTACGAGCCATACCAAGCTGCATGGAGTAAAGTGCGAATATGTGTTTATGCGATCGCCAACTCCAAGTGACCCCAATCCCCGCCGCAAACCAGACAATTGGAACGAAACCTTTACAGATGGAGACTTTACCGATTTTATCAAGCCCATCCTTGACACTCTTGACCTTTACCACAATTCCAGTGTTGACCCTCGTGCTATTGCGATTTCATTTAAGCAATTAGCTGAGAATCACCCAAATGCCGAACTTGAAATAGTAGCAATGGAGAAGCGAGGTCAAGATAAGTTTTTATTACGTGCTAAAACCGCGCCCCTAGCTGATAAGTCGCAACTGAGTGCAGAATATTTTGATTTATATAATCAGTATAAAGCTTTACCTAAAGTAGATTTGATATATTTACTGGCACAGAAAGATGGTCAGGTTCAAAGTTTAGAAATAGCATTTACAGCAGTTACTAGAGGTTTAAAAGAAGTGGCAGAAATTCCTAAAAAACAATCTAACTACAATTTACAAAATGCCCAATTTGCAGGTGGTCTTGTAGACGCTGAAACTGTTAACGCGCAGCAAATTGGCGGCAATATCACCAACTACACGTCAGAGCAGAGACAAAATCTTGTAGAAGCTGCTAAAGAGATTGAAGCCCTCCTACAACACTTACAGCAGACTTATCCTACTACAACCAGCCTCGAAAAAATGGCGGTTGTGGCTAGAGCAGTTGATGAAATTGAGAAAAATCCAACCCTGAAATCTCGAGTTGTCGGGACATTAAAAGCAGGTGGAATAGAGGCTTTGAAAGAACTAATTGACAACCCTTTAATTAACATCCTGTTGGCATCTATAGAAGGTTGGCAGGAAGCTGAGTAACCCACTTTCAGTAGAGTTGAGTTGATGGGAGGTATTATCCGCCGTACCTCGGTTAGAACCGTATGTGGAGAGTAGTTGGTGAAGGGTTTGCAGATACAGGAAAACTTTCGGTAAATTGTTCTCCGTTTGTCGCACATTCGGGGATTATACCAGCTTAGGGTCAATTGTTGGTATTTGAGTTCTGACTATGTTAATTAGTAAAAATGTACTAAAATGTGTCTACTTGTAGTCTTCTTGTGTTTGGTTAAAACAGAGAAGTAAAAAACTGAAATCTATATAGGACAAGCTTTAAGAGCCTCTATTTCCGTTGCATACACATATAGGCTCAATGCCTATTCAATCAAAAATCACCACGTCAGCTTATGCAGGCAATTACTGTAGTATCTAAATATATCTAAAGTGAGCCTGAAATCAGAACTGAAAAACAAAAATTCACCTATCAGAAAGTGGTTTGACTCTAGATTAAACACAACGATTGTCAAGATTATTACTAACCATAACCAGCTGTTAAAAAGCCAAAATATTATCAAACCGTTTGATGGAGTAGATTTCCCTTTAGTAGGAAATGCGATCGCCTCATCACTAGCCAAATATTTGGGAAATATCTATCAAGATAAAGACTGGTTCACGAATTGTTTGGCTAGGGTTGGTGCCAAAATGCTATCTTGTGACTATGCCTTCGAGTATTGTATTACAAATTCTAATTCGCTTGAGGAAGAAGCTCTAAAGTGTATGCTATTGGGTGCATTAGAGAACTATGCACGCAGTCGCAACCCACATGAGATTATTCAACCCTTTCTACAAGGGAAAAAAACTCTCAGCCTAGAAGCGCAATATTTCCAAAAATGGCTTCCCACTATTCAAGACACAGTTCAAATCATTGCTATTTTACCCTGTACCTGGCAAACAGTAGCTAATCAAGTTAGTGGAAAAATTATTTGCAATGCTTCATTCCCTTTCAGTCAATCTCTTGGTGGTACGGACGCTCAAATTATTGCTGGAAATACCCTCATTGATGTTCGCACATCAGCCAAGAAGTGCCCTTTCTCTTTAGAGAACTTTTATCAGCAAATCAGTTATGTACTACTTGATAGCTATGACACCTACAAAATCAATCAACTGGTTTGGTTTTACAGCCGTCAGCAATCGGTATTCTTCTATCCAATTGACAAATTGTTCCGCAACTTAAAAGCGACAAGAGAGGAGTTTACAAAAATGATTCTTGAGAACTATAAAAGTATCAGTCAAATTGAAGAATCTAACGAACATTTATATATTGAGCCTTATTGAAGAAGAATACATTCGTCAGAATCAATTGGATCGGAGTAGCACCCGAATCAATTGTAGACACTGTGTAGATGGTGAAGATTTAAATCTCTTTATTCATCCGCCAGTTGCACAAAATTCAATTCTGAATCTTGGCTCCTGATTCCTGAGTTTTTCTTATTAAGTAAAAGCTTTCTAATTAGAAAGGATAAAAAGGGTTAGGGTGTAGAAAACTTTCTTCTTTATACCCTAGGTTCAGTGAAATTAAGAAGCTAATTGAAATGATGAAACCCGGTTTTTATCCAGTTTTGGGTAAGAGTGATTATGTCAAACTTAACAATCAAAAAATCCCAATTTGGGAGTTGCTTGAATGCCAGCCATCAGGTTGGTTATATTCATTAGCTACAAAGGTAGAAAATGTTCCCGATAGCCCGCTCGTTCATGACTGTGGAGCATTTAGCTACCGTGACAAAGATATTCCTACTCTAAATGGTAAATACGTCGATGCTTACTGGGCAATTCATCGATACAAAGAACGCTCAAAAGCAGGAGATATTATCGTTTGTCCTGACCACTTACTCATAGGAGAAAATATTAGGGAACGTCAAGAATACAACCTTAACCAAGCAGAAATATTTATTCAACTTGCTCAAAGTCGTCTCCCTGATAGAATCCCCTTAGCAACTATCCACGGACAATCCCTTTGCGATCGCCTTGAAGTTGCAAAATACTTGTTGGGACTAGGGTATCGTCATCTTGGCATCGGCGGGCTTGTTCCCCAGGCGAAGGAATACTCAACCAACTTGTACATTATCAAAGAAATTCTTCAAGTTGTGCGATCGCATAGCAGTTGTACGCACCTACACATCTTTGGTCTATGCTCTCCCCAATATGCTAAAGCTTTTCTGCAAATGGGATTATCCTTCGATGGCTCAACCTTTATACGATCCGGGGTAGGAGGAGGGATGTTTGCCAGTCAGGAAGAAAAATTAATCAGAATACCAGCCCACGTAACACCAAAGTGCAACTGTCATGTTTGCCGAATTTTATACCGACACGGAATTGACCCTCGGTTGAGCCAAGGTCGCACCTATACTATGGGAAGAGTGGCTCACAATCTCAATCAAGCGATCGCGTTATATAAAAGATTCACAACCACGGAAAAAGTATACTTGGTCGCCGGATGCGGTAAGCAGCTGACCTACTCTACTGTAGCTAAAGACCTGTATTGTTCTCAACATTTTCAAGCGTGCCGTCGCTACGCAGAAGAACAAAAATCCAAATGGTATATTCTGTCACCATTACATCAAGTCTTAAATCCAAAAACAGTCATCACACCCTATGATAAATCTCCCTACTCGCTATCCCGTTTAGAACGCCTAATCTGGGCGAGACAAGTCGCAGAAAGCTTAATGCAAGAGACTCCAGAAGAAACAGAGTTTGTATTCCTGACAGGCAGACTTTATCGACAAGAGGTACAACCCATCCTGCAAGCAAACGGATACACAACGAGAATACCAATGCAACATTTAGCAATTGGGCAGCAACTTGCTTGGATAAATGAACAACTTGAAGAGGAAATACAGCTTGTTTTAGATTTATAAAGAAGCTGTAGGGGGTACTAATTAAAACTGTAGTTTAAATTATTTAAATTAACTACAAATATGTAGTACATTTGCCAACGGTGTCGATTGCTCATTTGACCCCCTCCTTAAAAGCATTCGCCAATGTATCTGTTACTACTCATGCCTCTCGCCCCTACAATTACCTTTTTTTATAAGTTGGTATTCAAACCCCCGAAGTTTGACTTGGAGTAATACTTCGTCACAACTAGGTATTAAAAGCACGGTTAGGCTGAGTGGGATTATAACTAAAGTGAGAAAAACGAAAGGCTTAGTAAAGTGCTTTATAAGTAAGAGGTTCTTGGAAGCCACTCCTGTACTTGTAGTTGGTTCATTTATTGAAATATCATGAGGCTGAAGTTGGGTGGACGAAACTGAAGACCTGCCGTTATCAATAGAATTGGCATGGTTTTTCATAAAATTTTTTATCCTTATTTGTTCGGGTAACTATGGGTGAATTAGCACTTGTTTAGGTGTTTTATATCATGATGTGATTTAAGCCCTTGTCTTAAACGCAATATATTGAGTTTCCTCTCAAAACTATCATGATTGTCACATTCATATCTTTACATGAACTAACTTTCATGAAGTTGTTAGTTATATTTAACTTTGTACAAGTTATGTCTGAGTTTGTATAAATTAAGTATTTAGCTTGTGTCTTAATGACTTATGCTTGCATTCGTTACAAATCTTTACAACAACCTCAATATAAATTGAAAAGCTAGCTTTTATCGTTTACGATATATTTGACTTTTTAAATAATACAGATATAATGTCGGTAATAATTGAGGTTTAGGTCTTAAAAAGCTAAAAATATCCAAGAATTTTACTGCATGAGTCAGTGCATCTCACCAAAACTACCAACCTTAGAAGTTATCCATAACTGGTCATTATGCTGCATTAAACAACGAATTAAAACGCTTTAGTGGCTTCAAAATGGTTTGTAATGAATAGCCCTGCCTGCTCTAAACCTCCGGCATCAGAGCTGCTTAAGAAACCCTAATTTTGTAATTAAGCTATGATACCACGCTCCCTCAAGGCTTCCTCAACAGGTCTTAAAAAAGCGCTTTGTGCTTTCATTAAGACGGGCTTAACTCAAAAAGAATTTGCAGAAAAAATAGAATTATCTCGCTCCACAATTGCAAATTTTCTAGCTGGTAGATCAATTGACAGAACCTATTTTTTTAGAATTTGTCAAAGTTTAGATCTAAATGTAGATGAAATATTTGAACCTGTTATTGCTTTAGAAATGTCCCAAATTGCTAATTTAAAGCAATGGGTATTAAATGACTATTGTCAGGTGGTAGCTTTTTTAGAAATAGTAGAGAATTCTTATATAGTCTTCAAAATTAATGAAGAAGTGAAAGAAATAATCTTTCAAGAGTTATCTAAATTTCTATCCCAGATTCCATGGCAAAATAATCAGTCACTTTTCCTAAAAAACTTATTGAGTTACTTGATAGAGATGCAGCAGCAAGGGACGCAGATAGAATTGATAGAAACTTATCAATCTCTAGTAAATTTCAATCAGGAGATACAACAGCAAGAACCGCAGATAGAATCGGGAAAAAATCATCAATCTTTAGTAAATTTAAGTCATTGGTTACAAAATATTTTTGAAGGAGGTTGGCAAACAGTTGAAGAATTTTTGTCTTTCAGACAATTAAACTTGGGTATTAATTTTAGAAGGGGCTATATTGAGCACTCTAACACTAACTGTGTTAGAATGGTTAAACCAATTGATTTAGGTATGAAGTTAAAGGGTCAATCTGTAGGATTAGTTGTGGCTCTTACTCCAAAAACAGTTCAGGAGATGGAGATACGGTTACAGTTACATCCTATAGACAATCAAAATTATCTTCCCCTGGGCATTCAACTTATTGTTACTGATAAATTTGAACAAATTTTAATAGAAACCAGAGCCAGAGAGAATGATAACTGGATTCAACTAGAAATTAATGGTGTGAAGGGAGAATTTTTCCGTGTTAAAATTACGCTAAATGATTATATTATCACAGAACACTTTGTTATCTAACTTAATTGACCCGTTGAGGATAAAAGAATGGGTAAATTAGTTGTTTTAAACATAGGAGAAGGTGACTTTGAACGCGGATTTACAGTAGCTCTCCAAATTGGAGATGATAATGCTTTTCCCTCTACACAGATATCAGGCAAGTTACCTCCATTTCCAGAAATACCAGAACTATATGAGCACTGGCGCTTAGCTTATTTAAGAGCTGAATCGGATCTTCGTTTGGGAGTCTTAGTAAAACAAGTTACTAATTACTCTATCACGGAAGATTTACACACCTTACATAACAGGATACATTACAGCATAAATGCTTGGCTTAAATCTGAGCAATTTAACTATGTTAAAGAAAAATTATTACAAATGTTAGTGCCATCAGATGAAATTCGGGTGCTCATTCAAACTGAAAATCCCATATTGTATAAAATTCCCTGGCACTTATGGGATTTTTTTGAGCAATATCCTAAAGCTGAAATTGCTATAAGTAGCCTAACCTATGAGAAAACAGAACATTCATCTCTATCTAAATTAAAAAATCCAGTTAAAATCTTAGCAATTTTAGGTAATAGCACAGCAATCGATGTGCAAGGAGATCGCGATTTACTAGAGAAGAAATTAAGTGGTGCTGAAATTTGCTGTCTTGTAGAGCCGAAACGCGAGGAATTGACTGATAAGCTTTGGGAGCAAAGCTGGGATATTCTCTTTTTTGCAGGACATAGTTCGAGTGAAGCTGATTATAAAACGGGTCATATTTATATTAATCAAACTGATAACTTAACAATTACCGAGTTAAAGTACGCACTGAAAAAAGTGATTGAAAGAGGGTTGCAGTTAGCTATTTTCAACTCCTGTGACGGATTAGGATTGGCAAAAAATTTGGCAGATTTGAATATTCCGCAACTCATTTGTATGCGGGAACCCGTGCCGGAGCGAGTCGCACAAAAGTTTTTGAAGTATTTTCTAGAAGCTTTTGCTCGTGGTGAATTATTCTATCTAGCTGTGCGGGAAGCACGAGAAAGGCTGCAAGGAGTGGAAGCTCAATTTCCTGGTGCAACCTGGTTGCCAATAATTTGCCAGAATCCTACTGTAGTGCCACCGACTTGGCCAAGGCAGCATAGTAAGCACAGTCTCGGCAAAGTACTCTTCGCAAATGTGGGGATAATAACTACTTTGCTAGTTATGCTAGTTACAGCAATTCCAGCGAAGTTCTTGGTAAGGAATTTCCAGCAAGAACAAATTAGTTCAGGGGAAAAAATTTTAGTAACCTCACTAACAAATTACAATAAGGAATTGGGGGTAAAAGCGATTGCTGCTAGAGATTATGAGACAGCTATCGACAAGTTCCGAATATCACTCCAACGTAATCGCAACGACCCAGAAGCTTTAATTTACCTAAACAATGCCATTGCTAATGGTAATGCTCTCAAAATTGCTGTAGTTGTGCCCATCGATAGCAACCTAAATGTGGCACAAGAGATTCTGCGTGGGGTGGCTCAGGCACAAAATGAGATAAATCGCAGTGGTGGCATTAATGGAAAGCTACTACAGGTTGCGATCGCCAACGATGATAATAACCCAGAGAAAGCCAAACAAATTGCAGCCGAACTTGTTGCAGATCCTAATATTTTAGCTGTCGTTGGACACAGTACCAGTGATGCTTCTATCGCTGCTGCGCCAGTTTATCAAAAGGGAGGATTAGTGACAATTTCTCCTACCAGCTCTGCCCAAAACCTTTCTAGTATTAGCAAATATGTCTTCCGCACAATCCCTAGTACCAGTTCTATGGCTGATACTCTTGCCAATTACGTAATGAAAAAGGCTCATACAACTGTAGCCATTTGTACTGATTTTGCATCCGTATATGGAAAGTCGTTGGCAAATGAGTTCAGCTCTGCCATAATTTCCAATGGAGACCAAATTATCAATATAGATTGCGACTTTTCGGCATCCGATTTCAATCCTAGTAGGGCGATTTCTCAAGCGCTCAATAATGGGGCAGATAGTTTGCTATTAGCGCCCTCCTTCTCTAGTGTTGATAAAGCTTTAGAAATAGCACACGCCAACGAGAAAAGATTGGCACTATTTGGTACTGATACACTTAATACTATTAAGACTCTACGATTGGGGCAAGCAAGTATTGAAGGCTTAGTGCTAACCGTGCCTTGGTATCCTACAGAAATTCCAAGAAATCCTTTTGTTGAAGATGCCAAAAAACTCTGGGGTGAATCTGTGAATTGGCGAACTGCTATGGCTTATGATGCTACTTATACTATTATCATCGGTTTAAAGCAAAGTAACACCCGTACTGAACTGCAACAAGTGTTATCAAGTCCCGGTTTTTCCGCAGCTGGTGCGACGGGGGTAATTCAGTTTCTGCCATCAGGCGATCGCAAAAGGTCAGCCACCCTAGTCAAGGTTGTACCAAACAGCCAATCTGTTACTGGTTATCACTTTGTTCCTGTAATGAGTCGTTAGCTACCACATAACTTTGCAACTTGAGTCGGGAGGAACTTGAAGTGATGCTGAATTTAGATTCTTTGAAAAAAAGTAGAGTTTATCAGGAAGGCAAAGAAGAAGGTTTTGAGTCAGGTGCGCTCCAGACAAAGTTAAAGACGATTCCCAGACTAATAAAGTTAGGGTTGAGCATTGAGCAAATTGCAGAATCCCTAGAACTGGATGTAGAAACTGTGAGACAAAATACTCAACCGTAAAACCTGGTAATAGGACAGGCTGTATATAGGGGCACTTCGGTTCGAAATGCCCCTATTTACAAGCTCTCAACTTCTAAGCAGAACCGGAGGTTCTGACGAAGAGCAGTTTTACTTCTAGAGCGCCGGTACAGTAATCACGATTCCGGGTTAGGATGACCAAAGGGACTGACACAAGAGTTGTGCAGTGCCAAATAATGTGAAGTTTTGCAACATAATTCTCATTTAAGCAGAGTAGGTTTAAACTGATGCAACCACCCTTATGGCACCCGGAGCGTGGAATTATCAAAGACAGAGCAAGCGATCGTTAACCGTATCAAACGTGCCAAACTATTTATTTTCTTGCGGCAAGTGCGTCACCAATTATTTGATAATGAATTCCAAATAGAGTTGACAAAGATCTATGATGATAACCCCAAAGGTCAACCCCCCATACCACCTGCAAAACTGGCATTGGTAACCATTTTGCCAGCATATACCGGAGCCAGTGACGACGAAGCAATCGAGTCGTTATTAATGGACAAACGTTGGCAGTTGGTACTGGATTGTTTGGAATGTGAACAACCACCGTTGAGTAAACCAACAATTGTCCGGTTTCGCGCTCAACTAATTAAGCGACGTTTAGACCGACGGTTAATTGAACGTACTGTGGAACTAGCAAAACAAACGGGTGGTTTTGGGTCAAGAAATTTGCGAGCTGCGCTAGATTCATCGCCATTGTGGGGAGCTGCAAGAGTCGAGGATACCTATAATCTACTGGGTCACGTCCTTAAAAAGGCAATGAACGTGATAGCCTGTCAGCAGGGGCGGGATCTGACAGCAATAGCAACGGAATTGGGGGCAGAATTTATCACTGGTTCCAGTGTGAAAGCAGCGCTGGATATAGATTGGGACAATCCAGAAGAGCGCTCAGAAGCTTTATCGAAGTTGCTTGTTGCCTGACAAGAAGTGGAAACTTGGTTGGAGCAAAATCAGCAACTGAATGTAGCTGATAGTATTGAACAAAATCTGAAAGTAGCGCGACAGGTGGAATCTCAAGATGTGGAAGTCACAGCAAATGGGACACCACAGTTGCGGCATGGGGTAGCCAAGGACAGACGAATCAGTGTGGAAGACCCAACGATGCGTCACGGACGTAAAAGCCGCAGTCAACGTTTTGATGGTTATAAACGTCATGTCCTAACTGATTTAGATATCGGAGTAGTGCGAGCTGTGGGTCTAACTCCTGCAAATGTTCCAGAAGCCTGGGTGAGCGATGCCATTAATAATGACCTTAAAGCCCAAGATGTGACATTGGTGGAGCTGCAAATTGACCGCGCTTATCTCAGTAGCAAACTAGTACGTAAGCGAACCGAAGAGTTAGAAATTTACTGCAAAGCTAGGCCAGTCAGGAACCGTGATGGGCGCTTTCCCAAAACAGCATTTGTCTTAGATTGGTCTGAGCAAAAAATAACCTGTCCGAATCAAATCACCTTGCCATTTCAGGTAGGAGCAAAGGTGCAATTTCCCAAAGAAGCTTGTGCAAGTTGTCCTCTACAAGCTGGCTGTACTACAAACAAACGCGGGCGAAGTGTTTCCATCCATCCAGAAGAGCAGTTACTACAAGAATTACGTCAACGTCAATTAACGCGCAGCAGGGCGAGCAAAACTGCGTGAACGTGTAGCAGTGGAGCATTCTTTGGCACATATAGGACATTGGCAAAGCAAACGCGCTCGTTATATTGGTTTACGCAAAAACTTGTTTGATCTGCGACGCACTGCCGTCGTTCATAATCTTCATGTTTGGGCTCGCTTGGTAGAGCAAGCTACTATCCAAAATCATACAGTATGTGAGTAATCATACAACAGCAGTGGGTACATTTTCCCAAAATTTAGACACATCCCAAAATTTAGACACAAAGGTGTTTTAAACGTTTCGTCTGCTTCTTGAGCAGACGGTATTGGTGATTGATATGCAGGGCTATCATCCAACATTTTTGTCAACTCTGTCTGGAAATTATGTCAAATAATTGATGTTGTACTTGGTGCAGAAAAATCAATCTTAGGGCTCGCTTGATACGATTAACGATCGCCTGCTCTGTCTTTGATAACTCCACGCTCTGGGTGTCATCAGGGTGGTTGTATCAGTTTAAATCTACTCCGCTTAAATGAAAATTATGTTGCAAAACTTCACATTATTTGGCACCGCACAACATTTGTGTCAGTCCCTTTGGTCATCCTAACCCGGAATCGTGATTACTGTACCGGCGCTCTAGAAGAATGAGCGAGAATAAAGCTGTTAGTGGCAATTCGGTTGGTCGTGATTTAACTATGAGAGATATTTATCAAACCATAGTAGAGCAGAAGGGAGATATTTATCAAACCATAGTAGAGCAGAAACCTGACTTTTTTGAGCCAAACCTCGATCAGTATAAGCCACCAAAATTTACAAGTCCAAGTATTACACTCAGCCTCATTGAGCGGATTAGAAAACAGAGGCTATTGGTGTTGGGTGGAGATTTCAACATAGATAAAGCGGCTCTGGCTAGACATTTAGCATGGTGTGTTAGTAACGAACAATCTCCTTCAGATACTCAATTACCAGTAAAAGAGTGGTACCGCAGTTCAGAACCACAAAGTATTGATTTAGAACTCCAAAAAACTGAAAAAACTACAGTTTTTCTCTTGACGCAAGTTTCACCTCAAAATATTGGCTATGATTTGTCTCGAATTCAATCAGCTGTCAGGGAACAACACTATGTTATAGTCAGTACAGATTTAACTTTTATTGAAATACCACCCTCCTCATTAGAGGATAAATCTAGGATAGAGTCTGAAACAAGTGAAAGCCCACTCGCCATCCCATGAAATTGGTCTTGTAGGTAAGTGTTACATACCTGTTTCAGTTGCCACACAGTCATTCTTGCCAAAGACAGTGCGATCGCATATAGTACTCTTATCACCTCACAATTCCCAATCAAGGGTAAAAGTTTCTTCACCATCTTCAGATTCAAGTTGGGGGTCATATGGGGTATAAGTAGACTGAACCACAGGAGGAGGATTTTGTTCTGTGGGGGTTGTATGGGTGTTAACTACTGTAGACTGTACTGGTAACACACCCTGCTTAAAGGCAAAGTAGCAATCTATTATAAAGTAAAGCGTCTCTAGATAACTTTTACCTAACCGTTGCGATTCTGCAAAGATACGCTCGCGATAGCTGTCTTTGATTCGGACTTTTTCTGGGGTTTTGTCGTGTTGAGAAACCATTGTAAATAAGGGTGTAGGGGTGTAAGGGTGTGGGGGGAAGAGATTTTTGTATGTTTTTGTGTAGGTAAGTTTGCCTCTTGGCTACTTGTCTTCAGGAAAGGTGTTACTAGAGGAAGAACTGACAATAGTTTTAGCCATTTGTAGGAGTCCATAGGAATTCGCCTCTACTGGGTTGTCGAGAATTTCAAACCCGTTTTGTGTCAGCAACTTTTTAAAACCAGGAAGCAAGCAACCGCCGCCGATCGCCCAAATGTCATCTCCCTGGTGTTTTGCATCAAGGGCGAGATTGACTGGGTTTTTCAGATAGCTTTCATACCAGTCCTTCAAACACGCAGTGTAAACATCTTTGATATCAATGTCACGGCTGTACTTGGTATGTCCCATTTCTAGACAAAAGCGAATTTTCGATACGTCTCCAAGTTTCCCACCATTGAGAGGTTTCATCTTCTTGGCAATTTCACCGATCAGAACTTCCACACCTGCAGCATAGGGGGTATGGACTTCTCTTTTCCCTTGGAAGTAACGAGAATAAAGTGTTGTCCCATTCCCAAAATCTACCACTGTTAACCTTTTGGGGAGCTTTCTTCCGAACAAAGCACCCATACCTTCAGGTACAACTTTGAGAACTTCCACCTTCACATCAGAGGGTTTACCAGCTAACAAAGGTTGATATTCACCGTTGAGGATTTGACACAACTCTGAGGATAAAGCAATATCATGCAAACTCACCACTAGCTTCAAGTGCCAAGTCTTACGGTGTGGTAGATGCGCCAACGCACCTAACAAAGTGATAAGGGCGTTGTTGACTTTGTTGATATTGCTATCGGTGTTACGCTCAAAGTAGTACCCGGTGCGAAAAGCTGACTCACCAACAGTGTAGGCGTTGCCGTTATAAACCACACGACCGGGGACATCTTCCATCTCTTCCTTTGAGATGTAACTGGGGATTCGCACGACATCAAAACCATCGACTAACAGTTTGACGCTGCCATATCCATTATCGAAACCGGCACAAAAAATTTTTTGATTCGTGTGAATGTTCTTTATAGGGGTCATATAGGGTATAATAACTTTATGCATTAAATATACCCTAAAAAGCACCTACTTATACCCTGCCTAGGTGTTAATTTTTTTAAAAAGCACGTGGGATACGCTTAGCCCCTATGTAGACCCCAAAGTGATTGAACAACTTAATCTACGGTTGTTTCCATAAATTAACATAACTTTGGTGGTAAATTTTGATAACCTTCGTTGTAAAGGGGATTGGGTATTGGTGATTGGCGATTGGGCATTGGGTAAGGGAAGAAATTTCTTGCCCAGTCTCCAATCCCCAGTACTTAGTACCCAACATAATAAATTTAGTTGCGGCGACTGGATGTATGGCTTACAAGATTGCAATTTTTAATATGAAGGGAGGAGTGGGCAAATCTGCTACTGCAACTAATCTGGCGGATGGCATTTCCCGATTTAAGAAAAAGAAAGTTTTATTAGTTGATATCGATCCCCAAGGAACCTCTGGCGCTTCTCTTGGCATCGAAATTTGGAAACTAGAGACTCAACTGAAAGATGTTCTTCAGAGTGATTCGCCAATTGAGCGAAAGCAACGCTTCAAGCAAGCGATCGCAAAGGTATGCTCTCCCCAATTTGATGTCTTGCCATCGAATATAATGCTTGCGGTTGAGGAACTACAAATTTCTGGATTACCAGGGCGAGAGAATCTGCTGAAGCGAATGTTAAATGAAATTGACAGTGAGTACGATTTCATTCTGATTGATTGCCCACCTAACATTGGTGTGTTCTCAATTAATGCGCTCAAAGCAAGTGATGGTGTTATTGTCCCTGTGGATATGAGCTACGTTGGGCTATTAGGAGTTCAAGGGGTAGAATATGCCTTTAATTTGGTGAAGAATTTTTTAGACCATCAAGTGAATGTTTTGGGTGTACTTGCCACTAAATTTGACGGACGGCAGAAAATTAGTAAAGATGTGTTGGCATCTTTGCAAGAGCATTTTGCTGAACGGATGTTTAAAACAGTCATCCCCACGACTGTGCGTATTTCAGAGGCTCCAAGTTTTGGGGTGTCGATTTTTGAACACGATCCAAAAGGTACAGGAGCAAAAGCATATAAAGACTTGATGAATGAAGTCCTAAAGCGCATTTAAAATACGAGAGAGGGTAGTAGCGTCTAATTTTTAGTCATATTTAGTTACGACAACGTTGTCGGAAAAATCTCAAGGAGTGATGAGTTTTTATGTCTAAACGAGGTCTCGGCAACAATCCTTTCAAAGCTGACTCAACCATAAGCATTTTTAGTCCAACTGAGTTAGCTCGAAGAGAGCAGGAAAATTCCATAACAGTTGACATATCAAGCATTCAACTACCACCATCACAACCCCGCCGCTACTTTGACCCGGAGAAATTGCAGCAGTTAACCGAGTCAATCAGAACTCATGGGATACTCGAACCATTACTCGTTCGCCCAATATCAGACAAGTCCTACGAGTTAGTCGCAGGAGAGCGCCGTTATCGGGCAGCAAAGGAAATAGGACTTCGTGAAATACCCGTGGTCGTTAGGGAAATGACCGCTGTGCAGGCTCTAGAACTGGCGCTGATTGAAAATTTGCAGCGAGAAGACCTCAATCCAGTGGAAGAAACAGAAGGAATCATCACCCTGTTAGCGAATAAACTGGAGATTCCTTCCACAGAAGTTTCTCAACTACTACATCGCCTAGCCAAACAAAGTTCCAACAACGTTGTCGGAAATGAAGAAACGCTTAAAATCATTGAATCCGTCTTCCGCACAGTAGGGAAAATGAGTTGGGAATCCTTTGCTAGTCATCGCTTGCCTTTACTCAACCTACCAGAACCCATTCTAGAAGCACTTCGAGCCGGAAGAATTGAGTATACAAAGGCGAGAGCACTTGCCCGAATTAAAGACCTAGATTTACTGGAGGAGCTTTTAAACCGGGCAATTGCGGAAAAATGGTCGCTTAGTCAAATTCGTGTAGCGATTCAAGAGAAGACTCAATCAAGTCAGCCAAAAGAAATTTCCTTGAAACAACAATTTACTCAAGTCTCTAAAATCTTGAAATCATCTGCGATTTGGTCAGACCCTAACAAACATCAGCAACTACAGCAACTGCTCAACGAACTTCAACAATTAGCAAATGAAGTCACAGATAAGTAGTGACAAGGCAATAGGCAATAGGGAAATACCCATAATTAAAATCAGGGGATTTAAAGTGACAATCGTCCGCCCAGAAATAAATTTCGGGCTAAAAGCTTAAGTCCATTAAAATGGACTGAAATTATGACCTATTGGGACTAATGGCTTATACTCTCTATTAATTCGCGAATAGTGAAATCAACCTGCTTCTCGTGTTTTTGTAATTCCATAAAAAAATCATCTTCAATAAGATTGATGTGTTCTGGCGATTTCTGATTGCAGCGTACTTTCAATTTCTTCAAGAAGGCTCAGTGTTTGCAGCAGCTTTTGTTTCTGCTTTTGAACGGCTTGCAAATCTTCTTGTAGATAGGTACCGTTTTTAATGGACGCACAGTACGCTTGAAATTGTTGTGGCGTTACTGGTTGACCTGAAATAGCACTACTATCTAGTTCATCTAAACGCTGCCATTTTTTGATATGCTCTGCATCAATATGCAAGCTATCTGTTTCTGACATATAATCTCCTTCTAATCAAGTCGGGCTGCAAGTGGAAGGCAATTAGTTTTAAAACCTCTTAAGTTCAAGTGCCAACAAAAAGTCAAGCAATCACATCCAACCTTCCCCAGTCAAAATTAATATTCATTAAGGAACGAACAACAGGATTAGCATGGTCAAGATAATGAGGTGTAAAGGACATTGGTAGCATTATAGTTACAATATGGACGTAGACTATTGCGCTCTGTAGGATGAGTGACAAAGTAATCTTGGAGCCATTGACATCCTCGTGCTAGTAAATGATCTAAACGCAAATTCCATAAAATTATCTTGCCATCCTCACTAGCAGAAGCAATAATCTTGTTATCCGGGCTGAAAATAAGACTTGTCACTGAATTGCTATGTCCAGTGAGAGTAGTAATGGGAGTTCCATCCCGTTGCCAAAGTTTGATAGTTTTGTCTCGGCTACCAGAAGCAATGATTTTACCATCGGGGCTGAAACTGACGCTTGTCACCGAATCGCTATGTCCAATGAGGGTAGTGATTAGTTTTCCGTCCCGTTGCCAAAGTTTAATAGTTTGATCTGTACTCCCAGAAGCAATAATTTCTCCATCGGGGCTGAAACTTATACTATTAATATCTTTTTTATGTCCATTCAGGGTAGTAATTAGAGTCCCATCTAAACGCCAAAGTTTGATAGTTCTATCATCACCATCACCACCAGAAGCAATAATTTTACCATCTGGACTAAAACTGACACTTTTTACCCAATTTTTATGAGCGTCATTAGTGCGAGATGAAATTAGAGTGGGAGTATCCAACTTCCAGATTTTAATAGTCCCTTTGTCAGTACCAAAAGCAATAATTTTACCATCGGAGTTAAAACTGATACTTGGTAGCCAATTTTCATAACTAGTAAGGGTTTTAATTAGCTTTCCATCCCGTTGCCAAAGTTTAGTAGTACCTCGATTGGTACCAGCAATAGTTTCACCATCTGAACTGAAACCGAGGCTATTTCCAAAACCTTTTTCCAAACCTTTATATCCCCTGAAGGTATCAATTAAAGTTCCATCCTTTCGCCAAAGTTTTACTGTACCATCGTTATCAGCAGAAGCTATGAAATCTTTATTACGGCTGAAACTCAAACTTTTTATCTCACTTTGATGTCCCGTTAATTTAGTTATCGGAGATACATCTAATTGCCAAAGTTTAATTGTGCCATCTTTACTACCGGAAGCGATCGCTTTTCCATTGGGGCTAAAACTGACGCTGGCTACTGAATCGCTATGTCCAAAGAAGGTATGAATTAGAGTACCATCCTCCAGTTGCCAGAGTTTGACAGTTTGATCCCAACTGCCAGAAGCAATAATTTTACCATCACGGCTAAAACTAACAGTGTTTATCCTATCTGTATGCCCCTCGATAGTTTTAATTAGAGTGCCATTAGATTTCCAAAGTTTAACAGTTTTGTCATCGCTACCAGAAGCAATAGTTTTACCATCAGGGCTGAAACTGACACTTGTCACCCAACCTTCATGCTTAAACCGAGTTGGGATCGAAGTTCCATCGCTGTTCCAAAGTTCAACAGTTCCCTCTTGATTACCAACAGCAATGATTTTGCCATTAGGACTGATTGCAGCACTTGTAATTGAATGACTCTGAATAGGGATGGTCTTAATGAGCGTACCATCAAGTTGCCAGAGTTTGACAGTTCCATCTTTGCTAACAGAGGCAATAGTATTATCAGAACTAAAGGTAACACTAACTACAGAGCGTTGATTTTCAAAGGATTTAACGAGAGTACCATCTTGCTTCCAAAGTCCAATAGTACCGTCTTGACTAGCAGAAGCAATGATTTTGCTATCAGGGCTGAAGCTAATGCTTGTCACCTCGTCTTTATGTTTAAACATGGTAGGGATGGGAGTCCCATTTTGGTTCCAAAGTTTAACAGTACCATCATCACTACCAGAAGCAATGATTTTACCATCGGGACTGAAAATTAGGCTGTTAAGTATTGTTTGAGCGCTATCAAATTGATTATATTCACGAATATTGACAAGTATATTCAGTAAAGCAAATAAGGGAGTAGTTGTTTGATATTCTCCCAAAGGGGGCTGATTTTGCACAAGATGTTTGAAATCTTGACTTACTTTCATCGCTAAAAGTAAAGCTTCAAGTTGTTTAGATTGAAATTGTTGAGCGGCATTATTTCCAACCTGTGTAAGTCTTGTAGCTTCCTTAGCTGTTTGCAATTGATTTTGTCCCACAATACCCACAATAACACTGATACATATCAGGATAGTTGCTACAATTCCTCCTATCCAAATGATATACTTCGCTTTCCGATTTGCCCTAGCTAATTTTTGTTTCGCTCTTTGATTGGTTTCGGTCAGTTTTTGCCTAGCCATTTCATTAGCATCAGCTAACTTTTGATTAGCTAATGCCAATTTCTGATTAGCTTCAACTTGTAATTCTGCGGTGAATTTTTGGCTTTCTTGTAAAAATTCATAATCTGTATTACTAAGCTTTTTAGCGGCTGCCCATGCTAGAGCTTCATCTAAGGCTTTACCTCGCAGTAGCCAGGATGGGTCTTGCTGGGAACTTAACCAGTTATTAATTGCTTCACTATAGGGGCGAAGTTTATCTAATTCTTGTTTGAGCCAATTTCGGTCAAAAACCGCTTGATAAATAGGATTATATACTTTTAAATAAACGTCTTTTTTAACTACTAAACCTGATAATCTTAATTCTGTTTGCTCTTGACTGCTATCTATGAGTACCGTCTCACCCGATTGCAATACTTGCTGGTATAATCCTAATAATCTACCAGCATTTTGCTCATTTCGCAGCAGGCGATCGCGAATAGTTCGTAAATGCTCTGGTTCATCATGGGCTTCCCAGTTATTGATTATATAACTGTTAACTAACTCATTAATATCAGGCGAGGTGCTTTCTGTTTGCACAATCAAACTGCATAACTTCTGAGTCAGAAATGGTTGTCCACCAGTCCAAGTTAACACCTTTTGCAGGACAAGCTCAGGATGCTCTACTCCCTCTAATCCCGGAATTAAAGCATTCTTTGCTTCTGCAAAGCTAAACCCTGTAAGCTCGATTGAGCTACCAATATTAAATGGTGTGCGTTCTCTATCTTGAATTAAATCCGAGGGAGTGGCTACCCCTAATAAACAAAAAGTTAGTCGCTCGTATTTTGCTTGTTCGGAGCGGAGATTATAACAAGCGCGAATCAAAGCAAAAAAATCATCTTTAAAATGACTTTTTATTAAACTATCAATTTCGTCAATAAAAATGATAAGATTTGAGGCTATTTTCTCTAGCACCACAGACTCAATTAGCAAGTTTAATCGCTGTACCTCTGTCCATGATTCATGCTGCAACCACCAGCTATTAAAATCTAAGTCATCTATTTCTAAGCTGGCTAATAACTGATTGGCAAATCCTTTATACCATTTCTCTTGATTGACATGACTACCGATAATAGTCAAATCAATTGAAGCACATCTTATACCTGATGCTCTTAGTTTTTTCATGGTTTGGACTCGCAAACTAGATTTGCCCATCTGTCGCGAGTTAAAAACGAAACAATACTCTCCGGCTTTTAACAAATCAAATATTTGTTTGTCAGCAAGTCGAGATACATATGTGCGATGGTTAGCTTTTAAACTACCACCTACTTTATAATAAGTGTCAAGTCCCATTGCTTTTCAACCT
This sequence comes from Scytonema sp. PMC 1070.18, assembly GCA_035967975.1. Lineage (GTDB taxonomy): Bacteria > Cyanobacteriota > Cyanobacteriia > Cyanobacteriales > Nostocaceae > Scytonema. The sequence continues at coordinate 5,270 of JAWQFQ010000016.1, read as the reverse complement.
AAAATTTTCAAAAATTATGATTCAGCTACAGGCGATCGCGAAAATATTCCTGATACAAAAGACAGCGCGGTACGACAAAATTATTTGCAATCTTTATTAATCCCATACTATCTAGTTGATATATTTGTCTCGTTTTTAGTTCTAGTTTAACTGCTTCGGTAGTTACTATTTGTTTAAAGACTGTTCGCAACTCTTGATTTTCTTGAAGAGTCTCCAAATGTCGTCGCAAATGCTCAACGTAAATTCCTGCATCTGTAGTAGCTTCTTGTATTAATTGCATGGGGGTAACATCTTGGCGTACTAAATAATAAAGTGCCAAACGCATTAGATAAGGATGTCCTCCTACTAGGGACATGACAGGAACAATGCTTTGACTGTCTAGTCCATGACGAATAGCTAAACTCTTAACCTGCTCTTCAGTAAATTCCTCTAATTTAATCGGTAAGCCAACATTAAAAGGAGATTGATTAATATCTAATCTTCCATAATCTTCAGTTGAATGTGCCACTATCAACCTTAATTTTTCCCATATTTCTGACTCATTAGCATTTTCATTCCAATTTCTCAACATGGGAAAAAAGTTTTCATAAATTTCCGGGTACTCAAATAATCTATCTACTTCATCTAAAGCTAGAACCAAAACACCGTCTAATTGTTTTAACAAACTTTGAAATTGCTTAGTACAGTTAACCATGCTGGGAGTATCTTCATCCCATTCTTTCAGTGGAGATGCAATTGGTAGTTGGTCTACCACATAAGCGTAAAAACTGCGGAGAAAGTTATTTTCTCCCTTGAATTTACTGGTTTCGATTAAGCTAAAATTCAAGTAAACCGTGTGATAAGTATTTCTTTTAGCTTCAGCCCTAATTCTCTTGAGCAGAGAAGTCTTACCCATCTGCTTTGGGGCTTTAATCCGAATAAGTGCGCCCAGTTCTTTAATAAATCCATAACAGCGAGACTCGATAGGTGAACGTTCCTGGTAAAAGGAGGAGTTTAGCGGTTCTGGTCCTTCCGGAAAACGGATATTTTGGATGATATATCCGCATTTTTTTAAAGCTTTTACACTGACTAATTCCGGCTTATATTTGGCAAATAGCTCAACCAAATTGCAACGGTAGTCTGGTTCTGTTTCTGGCGGAAAGCCAAATTTTGTAGATATGTTTCTTAATTGATGGCTAGCAGTAGAACGATGAGTAGCGCCAAGTTCTCTGGCTATTTGTTCATCTGTCTGTCCAGCTAAAAATAATGGCAATACCTTCTTCTGCTTAGGAGTTAACTCGTATTGATAAATGTGTTCAAAAGCTTCTTGATTCATTTGTATTTTAATGATTAACTTGAATCTTTTTTTACTCAGGGTTTTGTAAGGTTTGCAAATCAGGGGTGTATAAACAGTTTAGAGTTAAAAAGGAAGATGTTATGAACTGCGATCCTAGTTATACTTAGTTAAATTCATGACTCAATAGATTGACTTATCTTTGCTATAAATGATACTATGCTTTCGCTTTTGTTCTAAATCAAAAAATAAATAAATTAAATCTTTGTAATCTTTAGAGTGCGTGATTTTATGTAACGCACTGGATTTATTTTGCGCTTGCGATAGTTTTTGTTTGTGTAATTAGCAAAATTTGCTGATAATACCAGTACAAGAACACATAGAACATAAATTTAATAGTTAATTTAGAAACTGACTGACCAGCTTTACTATAGCAACAGTCAGACAATCCCTAACAATGTTGAAGAAAATTTCACCAACACGGATGTAGAACTTAAATTGATGAACTTATTCTCAAATTCCGATCTGTATATAAATCAGATTTTATGATGAATATTAACAAAGCAAGGACAATAATTTCAGTATTTATTGATTTTGCTGGTTTTAAAGAGATAACTGGCTTGCAATTATCCCAAAATTATTGTTTATCAACATAAGAGGAGAAAAAGTATGAAACTCAAATCAATATTTTTGCTGTTAACTGGCTGCGTCTTGAGTGCTACCTGCATCACTTCTATGGTTAGTCAAGCCAAAGCTGATGACGAAGTTCGCTTTATCTGTGCTTCGGGTTACGACCAACAAACTGATAAACGCTTCCCCACAACTTATGGTTGGACATCACGGGGGAAAATAGCAGTTATCCGTTGGAAATACCGATGGTTCAACAGTCAAACTATTACTCCTGACAAACGCTGTGAACAAGTATCGTCACGATTTCAGACTGCTTATAACAATCAAAGCTTGTCTTACATCACTAATGGTACAGCCAATGGTCAAGCAGTCATTTGCACAGCCAAACAACTAGATGCTCCTTGCGATACTGTACTGCTAACTTTACGACCTCAAGATGATTCCTTGCAGATTCTTAATGAACTTAAAGAAATTTTGAGGGGACGTAGTACTAAACCAATAGAGCATAGTTCTAATAAACCTCAAGTCTACTACAAAATTGATATTAATAAGTTTCTGCAAACAGCCCCTGTAGAAAAGGAATAATATCAAGTCTAGTTATCTAATGTCGTTCTTGTAACGGAAATTTTGCTCATAGTAAGCGTTTCAGCACTAAGTAAAACTTAAACCTTCCCATTATTTCTTTTTAAGAAAGAAGCATAAAGTGCTTACTATGAGCGTTTTTTATCTACGAGTTTACTCAACACTACTTTAATCAATTGAAAAAATGAAGCGCTTTAATATTGTTGCGATCGCTGGCTTAAGTAGTCTCCTCATGCTCCCTGGCACCTATGCTGAAATATCTCAGCAAGTAGCTAATCAACCAACTTCTGCACTTGCAAATAATACCCTAACTGTAGAAAAACTTCGTCAACTAGCTCAAGCTGTCACCGTTAAAGTGTTGAGTCCTAATAAAGGTGGAAGTGGAGTATTAATTAGCAAACAAGGGCAAACTTACACCATTCTAACTAACGCTCATGTCATCAGTAACAAAGGGACTCATAGTATCCAAACACCTGATGGTAAAACCCATAGGGCTACAGTTATTAGTCGTGGGGATTCTTTATCAGGTAATGATTTAGCTGTCTTACAGTTTCAAGCTCAAGAAAACTACCAAATTGTTCCCTTAGCAACCAACTCGAATTTATCAGAAAATCAAGAAGTATGGGCTGCTGGTTTTCCCGATGATAGCAAAGAATTAGTCATCACCAATGGCAAAATATCTCTGTTATCCCCTCAACCATTAATCGGTGGGTATCAAATCGGGTATACCAATGAAATTCGACAAGGAATGAGTGGAGGAACACTATTAAATCAAGAAGGTAAATTAATCGGGATAAATGGTTTAAATAATAATGCGATTTTAAACGATACTTACACCTATGAAGATGGAACTGTTCCTAATGCAGAAGAAATTCAGAGATTGAAAAAATTTAGTTTTGCTGTTCCCATCCAAACTTTAGCGAAAGTTGCTCCTAATTTAGCAGTTATTCCCCCAGAATGGCGGAATCAGCAGCAAGCTGAAAAACGGCAAATTGGTAATACCTTGGCGGATAAAATTAATAATATAGCTCAAAAGATTACTGTAAAGATTGACTCGAAAAATAATGGTAATGGTTCTGGTGTAATAGTTGCTCAACAAGGGCAAACTTATTATGTGGCTACGGCTCGTCATGTGATAAAAAATCCAGATTCTTATGAAATTATTACCCCAGATGGTAAGCGATATGCGGTGCAAAAAGAAAACATAATTGAGTCAGACTTAACACACGCTACATTGATTAAATTTACTAGCAATGAGCGCTATGATATTGCGACTATTTCTACATATAACCAATCCGTTTTAGATTCCATTAACCAAAAACCAAAACAATTTTGGGTATTTTTATCTGGTTTTCCTGAAAAGAGTGTAAAGCCGCAATTAAATCCAGGGTATCTTCAGGAAAGAGAACATTTATTTGCAAATACAGACAACAGTGAGTTGTTGACTGGTTTCCTTAATAATGGTTATAGGTTGAATCTGAGTTACTCCAATTTATCGCTGCGTGGAGTGAGTGGAGGACCATTGCTAGATGTTAAGGGGCAAGTAATTGGGATTAATGGAGGTATTGACAATGAACAGACTGAAATAGGTTTTGGGTATGGTACACCCAGTAGTAGCATTGTGGGTTTAGCCACACAAGCAGGAATAAAGTTAGTCGTCACTTCCGAGACACCAAGCGTCAAAGATTCAGAAATTAATTCACTGTGGGAGCATCCATTATTTGCTATTAAAAAGCCGCCAGCCAATGCAAATGAGAAAGACTTATTCCAATATGCAAATCAACTATGGCGAATTAGAAAATATTCAAAAACAGTTGATGTTTTAGAACAAATACTGAAGCTCAACAAAAACTCTTATCACGCTCATTACGCAATGGGTTTAGTACTATCAAATGAAGAAGATAAACTTCAAAAAGCTCTAGATGCTTTATCAAAAGCAATTGTTATTAAGCCATATAGCTCTGAAGCTTGGAAATTGAAAACAGATGTATTGCATAGGTTAAAAAAATTCCCATTAGCTCTAACAGCAGTTGATAAGGCTATTAAGAACAGTGATCGGGATTATAAAGACTTTAGTCTTTATTTACTTCGTTCGTCGATATTACTTCAATTAAAAAGATATCCAGAGGCGCTAGCAGCAATTAACGAAGCGATTAGTATCGAGGCTTTTGATTTCAGCTACTTCATGCGGGCTAATATCCACGTTGTGTTGAAAGATTATCAAGCAGCACTAGCAGATTTGAGTCAAGTAATTAAATTTCAACCTGATAATGCCAATAACTACGTTTTGCGAGGTAAAATCCACGCTTTCAAAGATTATCAAGCAGCTTTAGTCGATTTCAATCAAGCAATTAAACTTCAGCCTAACAGTGCTGAAGCCTACTACGGGCGGGGTAATTTATACAAAGAGTTGAAAGATGATAAAGCCGCACTCGCAGATTTCAATCAAGCGATTAAACTGCAACCTAATAGTGCTGAAGCCTACTACGGGCGGGGTAATTTATACAAAGAATTGAAAGATGATAAAGCCGCACTCGCAGATTTCAATCAAGCGATTAAACTGCAAC